>CANJDY010000239.1 GCA_947472635.1 Chitinophagaceae bacterium | reverse complement strand
TCGCTTTTATCTTCAGTGAGATTAGTTTTAGCTTCCAGTACTAGAGAAATAAAATCTATTAAGCGAAGCTGAAGCCAGGTAAAAACTAACACAATAATTGTGATGCCACTCCGCTCAAAAATCAATTGCGTGTTGATATGGTAGAGTTTGTATTGGAATGCGGATGGGAAGTTTAGTTTATCAATACTAAATACAGCAATGAGGGTAAGCACAAACCATTGAAGCGGCGCTACCACAAGATCAACAAAACTTTTTTTATCAACGGTTTTCCAAATCTTGTGTACCACTCGGTAAAGCAGCGAAGCGATATACCGTGAAACATATTTTTTTAGTAATAGGGCTAATCCAATAATGCCTGCAACCATTAGCCAGGAACTAATACTATTGTCAAAATATATTTTATTTAAAAAATTCATTTAGTTTAATTATTGTATGGCAAAAAAGTAATCCATTTTTCATTAAAAAAATAGGCGGCTGTTGGTTAATTACTTACTCCATCAGCTGGTTAAACAAATCCACTCAAGCAGAAGGGTTATTTAATGGCGGATTATAATGTTGCAATTCCATCTTCTCACCATCAAAAACAGCGTAACTATAATAGTTGATCCATTCGCCCAAATTAATATACCTGCTTTTTTCATTGAGCGCAAAATCAATGGGCAAGTGCCGGTGGCCAAAAATAAAATAATCGAAATGCGTTTTCAATAGCACTTCCTTTGCGTATACGATTAACCATTCATTTTTTTCACCTAAAAAATGCTCCGGTAGCTTGTTGGCAGCTATTCTGCTTTTTTTTGAGAAATAATTTGCGATTCCCATTCCTATCGCTGGCGGAACGATACCGAAAATACCCTGACAAATTTTGTTGCGAAATATTTTTTTCAAAAACTTATATCCCTGGTCTCCCGGACCCAATCCATCGCCATGGCCGATATAAAACTTTTTACCATTGAATTCAAAGGTAGTGGGCTCAAAGTAAACTGGTATGTTTAATTCTGTTTGAAAGTAGCTTCGCATCCACATGTCGTGGTTGCCTACAAAAAAGTGAACAGGAATGCCGGCGTCTGTAAGTTCGGCCAATTTACCCAAAATCCGAACATAGCCCTTGGGTACAACGGTTGAGTATTCAAACCAAAAGTCGAATAAATCACCCACAATAAATATTTGTTCCGCCTTGTTTTTTATGCTGTCTAAAAACTGTACGATTCTTTTTTCCCGCAGCAAACTGGCGGCTGCATCAGGTGTTCCCAAATGGAAATCGGAGAGAAAGTATATTTTTTTTTCAGGCATTGTTGTTATTGAAGGCAAAGCGATTGATTGCTATAAGGGCTAAATCGACCCTTTGAATTTTTACTATTCAAACGTTCAAATAAAGATAAGGAAATCAACTTGTAGCACCGTCACTATCCACCAAAAACAAATACACTTCTTTAGGCCCGTGTACTCCTGTTACCAATGTTTTTTCAATATCGGCCGTTCGGCTAGGGCCACTGGCAAAAGTTATCAAAGAAGGAATATTGTCAGCATATCGGTCTTTTAGTGATTGCAAGGCATCTTTACTATCGTATACCAATTGGTTCGTGTAGGCGATACAGATATGAATAGGGGCATACACGCTCACGGTTCGGCCACTTTGTTGTGCAGCACTCATTACAATGGTACCTGTTCGGGCCACCAGGTATTCACATCCGGTTACCGATGCATCGCAGCTGGGCAGATGAATGGTATTGCTGAAGGATAGATTCCATCGATCTTCATTACAATAAATTTTTGACCATCCCTTTAGGGTAATTAATTGCTGAATCTGAAGTAGCAGGTCAGCCTCATCTATGCAAAAGGCAAATTTACCTTGTAGTTGGTTAAATTCCTCTGCAAACAATATTTCCAAATCATTTTTTGCTGGCTGGTATACCGATGTAACCCCCTCGCTTAGAGGAAAAGGCAAAGGCACTGGATTACTCAGTGCCTGCCTTATTCTTTTTAATATGTTTTCTTTTGCCGCTGAAGTGCCCATGGCAGTTTTAAATTTTTGGAGGGTTTGTTAGTTCTTCGGGTAAACTAGTATCCGGCTCTTCCACCACGGCATCTTCAGGTAAAGGAAGATCCAATGTCTTCTTATCTTCGAAAGCCCTTTTACCGATCAATGCTTCCACATCACTTTTAAACAATACCTCTTTTTTTAATAATTCCTTGGCTAATAACTCCACGTCACCTTTCTTTTCGGTAAGTAGCTCCTTAGTTCTGATATAGGCGTTTTCAATTAGCTTGCGTACTTCCTCGTCAATCATTTTACCAGTTTCCTCGCTAAAGGGTTTGGTAAATACATTTTCCTGGTTGGGGTCGTAATAACTAATATTGCCAATTTTCTCATTCATACCATATACGGTAATCATACTATAGGCAATCTTGGTTATCTGTTGCAGGTCATTGCTAGCGCCGGTACTTATTTTGCCAAAGAAAATATCTTCACTAGCCCTTCCTCCTAGCGTCATACATATTTGGTCGAGAAGTTGATCCGTGTTATACAGGTATTGTTCTTTAGGCGTGTATTGGGCATATCCTAGTGCTGCACTTCCCCTTGGCACTACGGTTACTTTTAATAATGGATAAGCATGTTCTAAATACCATCCGCAAATGGCATGTCCAGCTTCGTGGTAGGCGATGATTTCTTTTTCTTCTGGCGAAATGATTTTATTTTTTTTCTCCAACCCTCCGATTACACGGTCGATGGCATCTTGAAAATCGCTCATGTCAACAGAATCTTTGTTTTTGCGGGCTGCTATTAAAGCGGCTTCGTTGCACACATTGGCAATGTCGGCACCGGCAAAACCTGGGGTTTGCTCTGCTAATTTAAAAACATCCAGGGTAGTCGAAACTTTTATTGGTCCCAAATGTACTTTAAAGATGGCTTCTCTTCCAACCAAATCCGGACGATCAATAGAGATCTGTCTGTCAAATCTACCTGGGCGCAATAAAGCGGCATCCAGTACATCTGGTCGGTTGGTGGCAGCTAAAATAATAATTCCAAGATCAGTTCCAAAGCCATCCATTTCCACTAGCAATTGATTCAAGGTGTTTTCCCTTTCATCATTACTCATCATCATATTCTTGCCTCTAGCTCTTCCGATAGCATCAATTTCATCTATAAAAATGATGCAAGGTGCTTTTTCCCTTGCCTGTTTAAAAAGATCCCTTACCCTACTGGCTCCAACACCTACAAACATTTCCACAAAATCGCTACCACTTAGGCTGAAAAAGGGAACTTGCGCTTCACCTGCAACTGCTTTGGCTAATAAGGTTTTACCTGTACCTGGAGGGCCGATTAACAAGGCTCCTTTGGGTATTTTTCCACCAAGAGCGGTATATTTTTTCGGATTTTTTAAAAAATCAACAATCTCCATCACCTCTACCTTGGCTTCATCCAGACCGGCTACATCACCAAAATTGATATTCACCCTTGATGCTTTATCGAAAAGGGTAGCCTTTGATTTGCCAATATTGAAAATACCTCCAGGGCCACCACTACCTCCACCTCCTCCACCTACTTTGCGCATCATCATTACGAATAACAAGCCAATTAAAAGAATGGGAAGTAAGGTAGACACAATTTGTCCAAACAATTCTCCTTCATCTGTGGGAGAATCCGGCACCTGGGTAATCAGCGGGTTTTTATTGTAAAAATCCTGCATTTGTGCAGCAAAAGTTTTGTCGTCCACTATGCTGAAATATAGTTGTGGAGCGGGCATTTTAATAGCGTTGTCGAACTGCTTGCCGAAAATATCTTTGTAAAAAACTTTATTTTCGAGGCTGTCTTTTTTAATAAATATCCTAACAATTTTTTTGTTACGGATAGTCGTTATTTTTTCAACATCCCCCTGCTTAACAAGTTCAGTGAATTTAACCTGGTTGGTTTCAACCCCAGTAGTGGAGGCTGTTCGTAAGAAATTGTAGCCTACAATAGCTGCAAATACAATTCCATATATCCAGTATATATTAAATCTGTTTTTGTTTTTTGACTTGTTGTCGTCTCCGGAAGAAGGGGTATTGCCCTTTTTTTTGTTAGTTGCTGATTTGTTATCTTCTGACATAGCTGCTTGCTTAGAATATTTATTTATGGTATGTTTTTGTATTGCGGATGGGGATTAATTTAGTCATTGTGCTCGGCAGCAACGGCATCACTCCACATTTCTTCCAACTTGTAAAATTTCCTTGGTTCGGGTAGCATAATATGTACCACCACATTTACGTAGTCAATTAAAATCCATTGTTGCGCCTGACGGCCCTCATGTTTGTAGGCAGACTCTCCACATTTCTTTTTTACATCTTCTTCTATAAAATCCGCAATCGCTTTTAATTGAGTGGGATTACTAGCTTCGCAAATGATGAAAAAATCTGAAACGGCTTCAGGTATTTTACGCAGATCAAGGCTAATGATATTTTCTCCCTTTTTTTCCTGGATGGCCTGGATGATGGACTTGAAAATTTTACTGTTTTTGGTTAGCTTTTTAATAGTACTTTTTGGGCGATTGGCTAACACTGTGAGATTGTTCAAATTATAAGCTGTTTTAGTTGACTTTTCATGGAAACCCCATGCTGTTGTAAGCACACAACCTGTTATTAACTTTTGTTTTTTGGTTAACAGTAGGTAGCTTGCAAATATCTTCAAAAGTACAATTTCTTTACCAATCGTTGCAATATGCCCCAAACCGGTTCTTCCTTTGTAATTTTAAAGCAGGTTGATAGTACCAACAACTATGCCATGGGAAAGGTTCATGAAGGAATGGCGAAACATGGAGATGCTTATTTTACAACCTCGCAAACTATGGGAAAGGGGCAGCGGGGAAAGGTTTGGGATAC
>CANJDY010000238.1 GCA_947472635.1 Chitinophagaceae bacterium | reverse complement strand
TTATTTGCTGCCGCCTGGGATCACTTACAGGCAGATTTAATGCCCTTGCGATACTTTTGGGAAGTTTCAATTCAAAAATTGGCATGCAGTGGTTTGAAGTTGTGCAGCAAATTTACTCTTTACAACGCGTTTACGGCCAATAATTTCTTAAAGCGGGCGATATCTCTATTTTTTACTATAGCCAATGTTTTCAGTTGATTATTTGCAGGCTATTGTAAAATTAGTATTTGCATCATAAAAGGTGTCGGCTATTTGCTGTAATTTTGTCGTCTAAAAAAATAAATATGAAGAAGTTCATTGTTTCAATTGTAATGATTTGCTCCCTTTTTAAGGCAAGCGCAGATGAGGGGATGTGGCTCCCCATGTTGCTAGGTGAACAGGTGTATGCTGATATGGTGAAGAAGGGTTTGAAGTTAACCAAAGAGCAACTGTATTCCATCAATAAATCTTCGCTCAAAGATGCCATCCTGATTTTTGGAGGCGGCTGCACCGGCGAAATCGTGAGCAACCAGGGATTGATTTTCACCAACCACCATTGCGGCTATGCAGCCATCGCGGGCGCCAGTACGGTTGAGCACAATTATCTGAAAGATGGTTTTTATGCCTATAGTAAAGATCAGGAAATCAAGAGCACATTGACCGTTCAGTTTTTGGACCGCATTGTAGATGTAACCAAAGAGGTGGAAGAAGCATTCAAAGGTTTATCATGGACAGACAGGATGAATAAAACAGCCGAAGTGTATAAACTAATTACAGATAAAGCAGAAGATAAGGACAATGGACTTTCCGCAAGAATTTACCCAATGTTTAAGGGCAATCAATTTATTATGTATGTATACAAAACGTATAGGGATATACGCTTAGTAGGTGCGCCTCCAGAAAGCGTTGGAAAATTTGGCGGAGATACCGATAACTGGGAATGGCCAAGGCATACAGGCGATTTTTCTATTTTTAGAGTGTATGCTACCAAAGAAGGCAAACCAGCAGATTTTAGCAAGGACAATACACCATTGCAGCCAAAACATTATTTACCCGTTAGTATTAAAGGGTTTAAAAATGGCGACTTCGCTATGATCTATGGTTATCCAGGTGGGACCAACCGGTATGAAACAAGTTTTGGAATTAAACTCAAAGTGGATATTGAAAACCCTTCACTAGTTAATTTGCGGGATATCCGTTTAAAATTAATGTATGAGGAAATGATTAAGGATCCTGCAGTGAAATTAAAACTGGCGAGCAGCTATGCGGGCATTGCTAATTACTGGAAATTTTTTGATGGCGAATCAAAGCAACTCAAGAAGTTTGGGACCTATGAACAGAAGCAACAATACGAAGTTGAGTTTTTGAAATGGGCAAAAGGAAAACCTGATTATGTAAATTTGGTAGAGGAGTATTCAAAAATTTATACTGCCTGGACCCCTTATAGTAAAATGCGGACCTATTTATCTGAAGGTATTTTAGGATCACCGCTAGCAGCATTCGCCGCTTCGCTGGTAGCACTGGAGGCTATTATGGTGAAGCCGGGAGTTTCATCTGCCGAAATAAAGAAAGCCGTTGATGCCGCTACTGCCTCTAGAAAAATATTTTTGGCTGGGGAAGACAGGGTAAGTGATGTGAAAATTATGGCAGTCACTGCACAAATGTATTATACCGACATCAATAAAAATCAGCACCCTATAGGCTTTTACGAAGGAATAAAAGCGGCTTATGGCGATTTAAAAGATGCGACAACTTTTACAAACTGGGCCAACAATGTATTTGCAAAAACAATGATTTTAGATGAATCAAAATGGGCTAATTTCGTTACTCACCCTGATGCCACTGTGTTACAGGCTGATCCCGCTTTTGACTACGGGGCTGAATTTTTGAAAAATTACAACACTAAATACGCTTCTCTTTACACCGCCTTTATGAATAAGAATGCAGAATTGGGAAAAAGTTATTTAAAAGGAATCATGGAAATGAATCCGGCAGCTGCCAAGAAAATGTATCCCGATGCCAATTTCAGTATGCGGGTAAGTTACGGCAATGTAAAAAGCTATAGTCCAAGAGATGCGGTGCAATATGATTATGTAACTACCGGCAGAGGGATAATTGAAAAATACAAAGCGGGCGATTATGAGTTTGACCTGCCATCCAAGCAAATTGAATTAATGAAGAAAAAAGATTTTGGACAGTATATTGATAAAGCTAAAAATGATTTGGTTGTCAATTTTATTACCACCAATGATATTACAGGTGGCAATAGCGGAAGCCCAGTAATAGATGGTAGTGGTAATTTGATTGGTCTTGCTTTTGATGGAAATTACGAAGCCCTTAGTCATAAAATTGCATTCGACAAAGATCTCAACCGGACGATCTGTGTAGATGTTCGTTATGTATTGTGGTGCATAGATAAATTAGGCGGCGCCAGCAATATCATCAATGAATTGAAGTTGGTTAAATAATGGGCTTACAAAATATAAACTGAATGAATAAGCTGTAATATTTCTAGATCAAAACAACTAAATTTTTTTCGACACTGCAAAGTTTCCAAACAAAACAGTCATTCAATTTGTATCATTAAAAAATAGCTAAAACAAAAAAAATGAAAAAATATTATCAAACCGTATTAACCATTTTATTGATGGGAGTCACCTTTTCATTAACTGCACAAAATACGCCTGCTTCAATAAAAGGAGAGGAAGTAACCTATTCGGACGGGAGTACTGTCTTAAAGGGTTACATTGCCTATAATGAAAAGCAGGAAGGCAAACGGCCCGCCATTATTGTAGTGCCTGAGTGGTGGGGCTGCAGTGAATATGTTCGGATGAGGGCCCGGATGTTAGCAGCGCTTGGCTACATTGCCATAGCGGTGGATATGTATGGAGATGGAAAGATTGCCAATAATCCCGGAGAAGCACAGGCATTTGCAGGTCCATTTTATAAAGACCCTTCCCTTGGCAAATCAAGGCTAGAGGCCGCTGTTAAAAAAATCAGTTCTTATCCCCAAGCAGATGTAAACAAACTGGCGGCGATCGGTTATTGTTTTGGAGGTTCGATGGTGTTGAATGCAGCTAAATTGGGCATGAATTTTAAAGGGGTGGTAAGCTTTCATGGTGGATTGACAG
The DNA here is from genome assembly GCA_947472635.1 of Chitinophagaceae bacterium. The sequence continues at coordinate 1,799 of CANJDY010000238.1, read as the reverse complement.
GAGTACCAGCTGCACCGGGTGTGACCAAGGCAAAAATTTTAGTTTGTCATGGCGGTGCCGATAAATTCATCAGTGAAGAAGACATAAAAAAATTCAGGGATAATCTAGATGCAGTCAAAGCAACTTATGCTTTTAAAATTTACGAAGGAGCTACTCATGCCTTTTCTAATCCGGATGCCACTGCAACGGGTAAAAAATTCAGTATGCCCATCGAGTACAATGAAGCCGCTGACAAGTTATCTTGGAATGACATGAAAGAGTTTTTGGGGAAAGCGTTTTAGATGGGAAATGGATAATTGAAAACTGATAACTGAAAGGGGTGAATGGGCAATAATAAATGGATAATTGAAAACTGAAAACTGATAGTGTGCTGGTTGAATTAGCATACTAGTTTAGAAGCAGCAAGATGACCGAACTTTCACCATTCACTATTCACCATTCACAAATTAAGACCAACAACGGCATCAAAATAATTTCCAATCGATACTCGAATTTAAACCAGTAACTGCATAAGCCGCCTCTTTTGGTTCGGTTCCGCCGGAGGCGGAATTTTGATCCCGAAACAATCGGGATCAAAAAGAAGCAAAAGCAGCGGCGTTGCAGTTACGCAGCCCGCCGGCTGTGGAGGCGAAGGAAATGAATTTAAAAGATAAAAAATAACGGATAACTGATAGTTGAAAACTGAAATGGTGCTGGATGAATTAGCATACTAGTTTAGAAACAGCAAGCTAGCCGAACTTTCACCATTCACCATTGACCATTCACAATTTCAAAATCTCCCCATGTCAGATGATCTAACCATTACTACCGGAACGAAGGTTGAAATTTATCAGTCGCTTCTTCCACAAATTGCCGCCTTACTTGAGGGGGAGCCAGACCTAGTTGCTAATCTAGCCAATGTTGCCGCTGCATTGAAGCAACAGTTTGGATGGTGGTGGGTTGGATTTTATTTGGTAAAAAATGACGAGTTGGTGCTCGGTCCTTTTCAAGGGCCAATAGCTTGTACAAGAATCCAAAAAGGAAGAGGGGTTTGTGGGACAGCATGGCAACAGGCCAAGACTTTGATTGTACCCGATGTAGAAAAATTTCCTGGACATATTGCCTGCAGCAGTTTTTCAAGGTCTGAGATTGTAGTCCCGATTTTTAGCAAGCAGGAAGTAATAGGGGTATTGGATGTAGATAGCGAAGCACTTGATTTTTTTGATGCAATAGATGCACAATACCTGAAGGAAATTGTAGGTCTTTTGCCAATGTAAATTTTAATCTACACTTTTTCAAAAAAGACCTAAGGGATATTATTAATAGGTTGCTCCGCTGGAGCAAATGTTTATTTAGTTTGTTTTACCAAAAGACTGTCCCTCCGGAGCAAGTGTAAATTCAGCTTTTTAATTTCACCATTCCTGATTTCCCTCTTGGGGACGTTGCTACGAATTCTTGTACCTAAAATACTATTTGTATTATTTCAATATTGGAGAACTTGGGTGGCAAAAAAAATCCCCCGTTACAAACGAGGGATTTCATGAATGGTTATATTATTTTACGCTTCCTGTCCCATTGATTTAGAAACTCTCTTTCGTTCATCTTCATTTAAAATAACCTTCCGCATGCGGATGGATTTGGGCGTTACCTCAATACACTCATCTTGCTGAATGTATTCCATACACTCTTCTAAAGTCATTAAGATCTTGGGAGCCGCCTTGGTTGCATCATCACTACCACTAGCACGGTGATTGGTTAATTTTTTTGGATCAGTGGCGTTTACATTTAAATCACCTGGCTTAATATGTTCGGCAATTACC
>CANJDY010000237.1 GCA_947472635.1 Chitinophagaceae bacterium | reverse complement strand
TGGATTGAGTGATGCAGCGATCAGTAATCCAACTGCTAACCCTGTTTCAACTACCACCTACACCCTCACCAAGACAAATATTCAAACAGGTTGTAGCAATACTGACGAACTAACGGTGACGGTTAGCAATGCAGCAGTAACAGCCAATGCAGGAAATGATTTTACCAAAACTTGTACCATCAATGCCCAAGGAAAACAAATTGGTGAAGATAATGATCCCGCGTTCAGTTATGCTTGGTCGGCAACTAGTGGATTGACTGATGCAGCGATCAGTAATCCTACTGCTAACCCTGTTTCAACTACCACCTACACCCTCACCAAGACAAATATTCAAACAGGTTGTAGCAATAAAGACCAAGTAATCATTACAGTTGATAATGAGGCCCCAGTATTAGTTATCACCAATCCTAGTTCACCTTGTTTTCCAGGAACAATAAATTTAACAGCTGATTCACTAACAAACGGAAGTTTACTTCCAGCTATTACTTCACTCGCCTATTGGACCAATCAGGAAGCAACTATTCCTGTTACTGATCCTACAGCTGTTAATGCAGGTAAATATTGGATAAAAGCAATCACTGCAAAAAATGGTTGCTTCGATACCAAATCCATAACAGTTGCACTTAATATTTGCGACCGGCCAGTTAACCCAACTCCAACAGATTGTACCAATTTATCCATGGCTGTATTTCCAAATCCCTACAGCGATGAATTGAAATTTAGAATTATTTCACCTCAATCAGGAGATGGAGTATTGGAAATATTTGATTTTATCGGTAGAAAACTAGATTTGGTTTACCTAAATGATATTCAAAAATGCATAACAAAAACATTCATCTACAATACTTTTCCATTTCATCATATGCCTGTAGTATATAAGTTTACAATCGGAAACTACACTATGTCAGGAAAATTAATTCCGGGCAAATAAAGGGTTAAATATTAATTTAACAAAAAGTCGAGCCGGATATCGGTTCGACTTTTTGCTTCAGGTTACTTTACTTTTCAAATTACCAATCATTTTCCCACTTCTCAATGTAATGCTCCAAAGAAATAGCATTAGCAAAATATAAATGTACCATATTGTTTTTTTGGCAAGAAAAGGTGAAAAATTATACGCGAATTTATAAATTTACGAAATGACCACTTTGATAATTGTTACTTCTTTATTAGGTGCTGTAATTTCCAATTGGTAGATACCGGGAACTAGTTTATTTGCCGAATTAATTTTTTCCAAGGAGCTTCCTTGAGCATGGTTAATACGTTTATTCAATATTGATTGTCCTAAGCTATTAATCAACCTTCCTTTATAAACACCTGAGGGTAAATTTTTAAAAAACAAAATGATTGCTCCATCCATTACAGGATTGGATTGCAAGCTGATACCTGAAGCAGTTTCATCCTTTTTAACTTTTACAACGGCACTGTATTTGAAAGTTCCCAAAGTGCTGACACTTCGAATTCGGTAAAAATTATTATCACTATACGGATTGATATCATGCCAACTGTAGGTTGCATTGGTTTGATTTCGTCCAATTGACAGACTCGTGTAAACCTTACTGAAATGAATACCATCGCTGCTTTTTTCAACTTCATATTTACTGATATTAACCTCCTTTTCTACAGCCCAATCAACTACAATATGGTTATTCATACGGTATGCTTTTACACTACTATCACCCCAATTTAATAGTACATGCTCCTTCCATTTAAAAACAATTCGAAAACGATTCAAATCAGCACTAACAGAATCGCTACTGACAGTAAATGGATAAGTAGAAATATCAGAAAGGCTGACTAGAATTTTTTTTGCTAAATAGGTATCTTCTAAAAATGCATTGAAGGAGGAATCCATATTAACTGGGAAAAATGTAAACTGGTAATTACTAGGAGTAGTTCGGCTAAGCTGAAAAAAAATCGTATCTTTTTCACTAATAACAGAGCGCCTTTCTATAGCCAATATTTTCCCATTTCTACTCAAACTAAAATTTTCATTAATATTGATCAGTTTTATAGCGTCTTCTTTATCAACAGCATCGCTATACCGATTATTAAACTCCACTAAAGTACCATCAGCCAATCGTAAACTGGCATCCTCCATTCTCATTTGCAACTGAATAGCGAGCATACTTTCCTGATCAGCAATACCTAGGGGTCTAAAAATGGCACCATTATCAGCAATGGCCTTGCATCCTTCTTCAAACTTCAATATAGCCGGTGAACTGGAAATTCTTTCCACCATAAAAGCCTGTCCACTTTGAATAAAATTCCGTTGCGAAGAAGCTCCATAGGGAGCTTTGGGAATAAAATTACCCGGAGAAGAAAAATCATCCATTACCACGAAACCCCCTACCCGGTTAAGATTAGGATCCCAAACATAGAATCGCCTCGCATACACATTATTGGATTTATTAATCAAATTAAAATCAATGGAAGATGCGTAAGGATTACCCACCAATTCAAGATCATTACTAATGGTAATATTTTGCGTCCCTACCTGCAACCTACCTTGGCTACTCAAAGTGGTAACACTGCTATTGGCCGTATTAGTCAATGCAGGATTTCTATCGCCTCTTACAAACAAAAAATAGGCAGTATTATCTGCCAGGTCATCATCAGCTGTACCCACTTGTACAGACAAGGGAGACTTGGTATTGGCAATATTGTTATAGGCTTTATTGATGAATCTTTTTAATGAAAAATTATTGGTAGGCGTATAATCCATCCCGTTAGTAGCCGACACTGGTCCTGTTATCAATGTACCTCTACCAGCATTTCCTGAAATAGGTGTTGGATTATAAGTAGCACCCGCCAATTGCCAGTTTTCGAAAATGGTACCTGTTTGCTTTACTGGAGCTGTCACCATTCGCCAAGCTCTTTTAGTAATGGGATTGGCATTGGGGAAATAGCGGTCTACAATAAATTTTCCTGTGCCATTATAAAAGATAGCCGCCGTTGCGGGAACAGAAGCTACCCGCGAAGTAATGATTGGGGTGGACAATAATCGAATATCGGCATTTAACAGACTTAATTTACTGAACGCTAATAAAGAAAGCTCATGGGCAACCGAGATATTGCTGGCTATTTGCAGGCCTTCATTACTTGCATTGTTATTGGCTATATCATAAAACATAAAACTAGGTTCAGCTGTTGAAACAATCATTTGCGAAGTAGTAGCATTCCTAAATATGATTGCCCCATTGTTATGCTGAAAAATACTTGCGGTGTTTTTTAATAAATTACCCTGTACAGTTAAGTTGCTGGTTGGTGCGATTTTGTTTCCCGTTCCCGATAAAATTAGATTCCCATAAACAAGACCGTTGCTATTGGTTATTGGTTGGTCGCCAGCTTTTGTATAATACACATTGCTACCTGGGGTTCCGGAGGCCAATACAACCGAGGAAATATTAGCATGTATGGATGAATTATCTGTTAAGGTAGCCGTAAAACCATTGAACCCTTTGCTATTACCACAAAGAAAAGTTCCGTTGTTTTCTATAATAACCGTTTGCCCGCCAGAATTATCTAAAGCCTTAATAGAATTATCATTGATTGTAAAAACACCCCCTGGAATTACCTTGAATGTGCCATTGCCATTCAAAAGAATGTTTCCAGCAGAATTCCCTACAAACAAACCAGACACTTCAATATTTTGATAGGCCCTACTTCTAATGGTTTGTCCACTGCTACTATTACAGGCAAATTCAATCACGCCACCAGTTAGCTGATAATTTCCAGACATATGTGGCTGAGGATTATTGGTTCCACCCAGCCTAAATCTTCCTCCATCCATGGTAAGACTGGTACCCGCATCTCCAAAACTATGATTCAACGCATCTACAATAGCATTGCCCGTGATATAGACAGTTCCAGCTGGATTAAAACCACTTGCTACTGTTTTGACACCGCTTCCCGAAAAATTGATATTTCTGTAATCACTTCTGGCAGTAACTACCTGCGAATTGCCATTAGCCAAACCATATTCAATAATACAACCTAGATTCAGCGTGGGAGCAATACTAGGAATAGCTCCATTGCTTCCGGAGAAATTATCTTTGTCGCGATTGATAAATTTTCCATCAATGATAATTGTAGGGGTTCCTCCAGCACTGGTAATTTGGCTTTCGCCCCCATTATCAAAAATAGCCCCCTTTTCAACTAACAAATTTCCGGCCAGCACCATATTATTGGTACCGTTCAATGCGAGGGTTCTTGTACCACCCACTGTTACATTGTTAAAGCCGATTGTTAGATTATTGGTAGGTAGTGTGACTATGCCGCCAGTTGTACCCTTTACTGTTATATTGGAACTGGAACCATTGATGGCATTACCTGACAGATAGCCGCCGTTACTTTCAAGCGAAGCCCCATCCAACTCGAGTAATGCACCAGCACCAATCGTCCATTTACCAGCAGTAAGAACTAGCTTTCCACGAATGGTTCGGGTAAAAGGCATGGTAAGTCCTGCAATATTATTACAGATTACGGAATATGGTCCATCGGTGCTTGGAAATTCATTTAAACTAGCAATTTTTGAATTGGCCCCAGAATATTTTAATACCCCCTGCGGACCGTATACAATTTTCCCCGAACCGATCAGCGAAATAGAGGCTGGCTGAAAGTAGTCCAATGTACCATTAATGGTAAGGGACACCCCGTCATCAATTTGTAGATTTCCATTTACTAAACTTAGGTCATTAAGGGTTTGGTTGGAACTGACCATCAATGTACCTCCATTTACCATCACATTATTGGTCAATGGCAGGGTATTACCCCCCAAATGATTTAACTGAAGTATTCCTCCTGCGGCAGCTATAAAAGTGGTACCTGTGTAAGTATTGGAATTGGAAAGTAGTAGTAATCCAGCACCTGATTTGGTAAAACTACCAGAGACAATTTTGTCGGAAATAACCCCTGCGATACTAAGTGTATCAGTAGAGGCAACTACGATGCCCGTCCCGGGGG
>CANJDY010000236.1 GCA_947472635.1 Chitinophagaceae bacterium | reverse complement strand
TACTCAATGATAGTAATCTATTTGATTTTGGATATGCTACCCTGGATAGCTTTTTTGAACTATCTCCCTGGGTATTGATATTTTTGGTCCCTGCAATTACGATGCGTTCCTTATCCGAAGAGTTTAGATCGGGCACTTTTGAAATACTGCAAACAAGGCCACTTACCAAATTTCAGATCGTTGCGGGTAAATATATTGCTATTTTGGGGGTACTCATTTTTGTAATTGCACCCACCTTTATTTATATTTTTACCATCAAAAGTTTAAGTGCTGGCGGAGGAATTGATGGAGGAGGCATAGCCGGAAGTTATATTGGGCTTTTTTTATTGGCATCCGTATTTGCGGCGATTGGCTTGTGTGGGAGCAGCTTTACCAATCATGCAGTAGTGGCTTTTTTAACCAGTGCTTTTGCATGTTTGCTGCTTTACTATGGATTCAATGCAATCAGTAAGCTTCCTATATTTCAGGCGAAAGCGGATTATTATATAGAAATGTGGGGGATTGATTTTCATTATAAAAGTGTAAGCCGCGGGTTATTGGATACAAGGGATATCATTTATTTCGGAAGCCTCATTGCTTTGTTTCTTTTAATTACCATTAAAAATTTGCGTAAGCGATAAGTAAAAATATTCATGAAATCATTGTATTATAAAATAGCAAGCAGTAAACACGGTTTATCAGTGGCTATTCTGTTACTACTTGCTATTAATTGGGGAGCATCCTTTTTTCATACCAATATTGATTTTACAAATGAAAAAAGGTTTACCCTTTCTAGCGCTACCCAATCTATTTTGAAAAATCTGGATAGTACAGTGGATATTACGGTGTTGCTTTCTGGAGATATAAAATCTGAGTTTAAAAAGCTGTCTAATAGCACAAGGGAGTTGCTCGAGAATTTTAAGAATTACGGCGGTCAAAACATACAATATACTTTTGAAATTCCTGGTGATGGCCTAAATGATTCTGCCAAATCAAAAGTATTTGAATCGCTTATTGAAATGGGTTTGCGGCCCACCAACCAGCAAGTTCAGGCAAAAGAAGGAGAAGGAGTAAATAATCGCCAAATCTTTCCTGCGGCAATTGTACGGTATCATGGCAAAAGCATTGCGATTGATCTGCTGCAAGGACAGGTTCAAAAAAGTGTTTTTAGCTCCAGCGACCTTTTAGATAAAAGGTCGCTGAATAGCGCAGAAGCATTGCTGGAGTATAAATTTTCCCATGCGATTCAACAGTTGACCCAGACAAAAATACCGCTGGTGGGGTATGCTTACGGTAATGGAGAGCCGGAATATGGCTTCCTCCCTGTTAATGATATTTTTGAAACACTTGGTCGAAATTTTATTGTGGATACAGTTAATGTAAAATCCCAGCCGATAATTTCTAACGAATTTAATACACTAGTAATCGTTAAGCCAGTCCAAAGGTTTACCGATGAAGACAAGTTCAAGTTGGATCAATATGTTATGAATGGTGGAAATATATTATTTTTCATCGATGTATTATATGCCGAAAGGGATAGTCTTCAAAATGCCAAGCTGATTGCTTATGCGCGCGACTTGAATTTAAATGACCTGTTGTTTCGTTATGGGGTAAGGGTTAATACCGATTTAATTGCGGATAAGCATTGTGATTTGATACCTGTTGAAGTAGGAAACGTTGGTGGACAAAGCCAGCAGCAGTTATTACCCTGGCCTTATGCACCGTTATTACAACCAGGTTCGCTACATCCAATTGTAAAAAACCAAGCTGACGTGCTAGGCCAATTTGTAAATTCTATCGATACGGTAGAGGCTGTCGGTATCAACAAAACAATTCTGCTTGCTAGCTCTCAAAATGCATATACCATGGCAACTCCTGCGCAAATTTTGTTAAATAGTTTGCAAACACAGGAATCAATAACTAAGTACAATCGTAAAAATATTCCAGTAGCAGTTTTGCTAGAAGGGAAATTCTCTTCCCTTTATGCCAATAGGGTAAGCCAGTCCCAGCTTGATACATTACATTTGTATGGTTCTGAATTTAAAAGGGAATGTACAATTCCAGGTAAAGTAATTGTAGTCAGTGATGCAGATATTGTGATGAATCAGGTGTCGGATAAAATTGGACCTCTGCCGATGGGAACCAATAAGTATACAAAAGTGGGCTATGCCAATAAAGATTTCTTTTTGACTTGTACAGAATACCTGGCCAATAATGACAATGTATTGGAAGCGAAAGCCAAAGATTATACACTTCGCTTATTGGATGTAAAAAAGCTGGAAGCGCAAAGGGTTAGCTGGCAATTAATCAACCTGTTGGCGCCAATATCCTTGGTTTGCCTTTTTGCTGTATTTTACCAGTGGAAAAGAAAAAGAAAATATACAATTTAAAATTTTTCATTCACCTAACAATGAAAAGCTAAACAATTGAATTAATTAAATTAACCATGAATAATAGCTTGCTGATTTATCTTGTTTTTAGCGCTGTAGTCTTACTGGCATTGGTTTTTGACCTTGGGTTACTTAGTAAAAAAGACACTATTGTCACACTTTCAAAAGCAATAGTGCAAACTGTGTTTTGGGTGGTATTGTCTTTTTCCTTTTGTGCTTTTATTTGGTTTGAAAATGGGGCAAATGATGCGGTGCAATATTTGTCTGCTTATCTGTTGGAGTGGTCGCTGTCCATCGACAATATATTTGTCTTCATCATTATTTTTTCTTTTTTTGGCGTAAAAAAGGAGGATTATTCCCGGGTGCTATTGCTAGGCATTTTGATGGCAATTTTTTTTAGGATACTCTTTATCGCGTTAGGTAGTGGGTTGGTAGCCCGATTTGATTGGATCATGTATGTATTCGGGGTATTTTTGCTATATACGGGTTATAAAATGTTTTCCAGTAGTGATGAAGAAGAGTTTAATCCAAAGGAGAGCTTTGCTTTTAGAATGATGAAGAAATTTATGCCAACTACTAATGAAGAGCCCAATGGCAGATTTATTATCAAAAAAAACAATACAATTTTATTTACCAAGCTTTCCATGGTGGTGGTGATGTTGGGCCTTATCGATATTGTTTTTGCCGTTGATTCCATTCCGGCGGTTTTTTCAATTATACCTGACCCTAACAAAAAATTGTTGATTTATTCTTCCAATATTTTTGCTGTATTGGGATTAAGAAGTTTGTTTTTTTTGTTGCGCGGAGCAGCTAGTAAATTTGATTTTTTGCAGCAGGGAATAGCGATTGTGTTGGTATTTATCGGAATAAAAATGCTGGTCGTTCACTGGGTACAGATAACAGTTTGGATTTCATTGCTAGTGATTGTATTTTGTATTTCCGGATCTATTTTATATTCGATCTATCACAGTCGCAAAGGAGTGCCGGCTGATGTGAAAGATTAGTTTGATTTTTTTGTCTCAGCAGTATTAAATTTTAATTTCATAAACTTCCGCCTTGGTTTATTCAATAGAACAAATAGCAGAAATAATTGGCGCCGAATTTTTACTCAATGAAAAATCAGGTACCGCCATTGAGCATCTATTGCTCGATAGCCGTAAGCTTTTGTTTCCAGCATCTTCTCTTTTTTTTGCCATGGGTGGGCCAAGGAAAAACGGGCATTCATTTATAAAGGATTTATATACCAAAGGGGTAAGGAATTTTGTCGTTTCGGAGCCTGCAGGACTGGAGACGTTGGAAATGTATCCCGGTTCAAATTTCTTACTAGTAAATGAGGTGCTATCTGCACTTCATTCATTAGCTGCTTACCATCGAAGACAATTTGCTATCCCTGTTATTGGCATTACAGGTAGCAATGGCAAAACCATTGTTAAAGAATGGTTGTATCAGTTGTTACAAGAAGATTTCACAATTGTTCGTAGTCCTAAAAGCTACAATTCACAGATAGGTGTTCCACTGAGTGTTTGGCAAATGAATGAATCACATACGCTGGCTATTTTCGAAGCTGGAATATCACAGCCTGGGGAGATGGAGCGACTTGAAAAAATTATTCAGCCAGGCATTGGCGTATTTACCAATATCGGCGATGCACATGGAGAGGGCTTTTCGACTATGCGCCAAAAAATTACTGAAAAGCTACAATTATTTGTCCATAGCGACGTGTTGATTTGCAGCACCGATGATCCTGATTTGGAAGCAGGTGTGCAACAATTTATTCAGTCAGAAATTGTTGAAAACCAGTGTACATATTTTTCTTGGAGCAAACTTGCGACAGGGTTTTTGGAAGTGGTTGATATTAGAAAAAATAGTATTCAAACAGTCATTACAGCTCACGATCATGGAGCAATGAGCAATGATCCCAAGTTGTCACCCAGTAACTCTCTTTCCATAACCATTCCATTTACGGATGATGCATCTATACAAAATGCGATTACTTGTTGGTGTGTGTTATTGTATTTACAAATCCCTTCTTCGGTTATTCAAAGAAGGATGTTGCAGCTTAGACCCGTTGAAATGCGACTTGAATTAAAGCAAGGGGTTAATAACTGTTCGGTTATAAATGATAGTTATAGTGCAGATATCAATTCCTTAACGATTGCATTAGACTTTTTGGTACAGCAACAACAGCACCCTACCCGAACATTGATTTTGAGTGATATTTTAGAGTCTGGCAAAACTAGTATTGAATTGTATGGTGCAGTGGCAGCTATTTTACAACAAAAAGGCATTCATCGTTTTATAGGAATTGGCCCGGAGATATGTAAGCATCAGCAAGCCTTTCATAATATCCCGCAAAGCTTTTTCTTTTCTTCCCTCGCGGAGTGTTTGCAGCAGTTTTATTCTATTCATTTTCACAACGAGACCATTTTGCTAAAGGGAGCAAGGGTATTTGAGTTTGAGCAAATCAGCCATTTACTGGAAGAAAAAGTACACCAAACGGTATTGGAAATTAATTTAAATGCCCTCACGCATAATTTGAAAGCTTATCAGCAATTGTTGCAACCAGGTGTGCAACTGATGGCGATGGTAAAAGCCTTCAGCTAT
>CANJDY010000235.1 GCA_947472635.1 Chitinophagaceae bacterium | reverse complement strand
TAAACGGATTGGTACCACTTACTTCCATTGCGTCAATCTGTTCAGTAACTTTCATTGAACCCAACTCTGCACCAATACTACTTCCAATTTTTCCGGCAAATATTAAAGCGACAATTACAGGACCAATTTCACGGATAATAGCAATCCCCACAATTGCAGGAAGCTGTGAAGCAACCCCATAATCCTCCATAGAGGGACGCAACTGAATGGTGAGTACTAGACCCAAAATAAAGGCGGTTAAGCCTACAAGCGGAAGTGACCTATAACCGATAACAAAACATTGACGAAGCATCTCAGCTATTTCGTATCGGGGCCTAAACCACTGACTAAAAAAACGACCGGCAAACCGGGATATATCCCCGGCTTCATTTAAAAAAAATTTCAAGTTGGGTAGGTAAGAGGCAATCATTATTACAGGGGAGTTTGTCGATATACAAGTTAAACAAAATATAGCACTTAAATTAATTTATTATTGACACAAATAAAGAGAATTATTTTACTATTACAGCACCATTATCAATAAATTTTATTCTACATAATTATCCTTTTTTTCATTCGAACTGAAGCTAGAGATAATGGTTACGTATGAATGCTAAGCAGCCGATTTTCTCCATTCAAAATACTATTCAAATTTTTACTTAGCTGCTCCTTTTCATGAACCCATTGTTGGTTTACCTGAACAAGTATATTTTGTTCTTCCAAATTAAACGAATCTAAACTGGTTGATTTTAATAAAATAATTGCGGTGCACAGGTCCTGAAATTTCCCTAGATCTTCTAGCAGATATTTTAAAAATGAATCGTCAGGAGAATTAAAAATAGTTGTTGGTACAATAGCAGATAAAATCGCTTTCTCAATTGCTAGAAAATAAAATATGTCTTTTAAACATTTTCGAACCGCATGGAAATCATAATCGTCCAAATCTCCTTTCAATAAAATCTGATACACCATTAATACATTTCGGGTCACGAATTTTAAACAATTGCTTTTCGATATTTTTTCAGGAAAACCCTTATTAATCTTTTTTTTATTTTTTTTTATTGCGGCCTCAAAATGTTTTTCAGACAAATGGTTTTTCAGTTTAATAATTTCGGAATTCAGCAAGTCAGAATAGCCATGAAGATTTGCAGGTGCCATTTCAACAACAGAAATAATTCGCTGCTGCTGCAATTGAATATCGCGAAGATGCCCCAAATCATTGAACCAATTTTTTAATTTTTTAGACATCTTAACCTTATTGGGAATATCCAAACTGAGTGAACCTAAACGAACAAATGCACGAAATTTCTTGTATTCAATCCGAAAACGATGGATGGCCTCTAGGTCAAAATCTTTTGAAAGCAAAAGGGCATATTGTTTTAATTTCTTGAAATGCTTTTTTTTTATGCAGTTGATATTATTTTGATTCATTGCCATAAAAATTATTCAGTAATCGGCTCCACTCATAGCTACTGAGAAAAACAGTTTGGATATATTTAAATGACGCTGGTATTCAGGGAATTTATTTATGCAATCGAAATTTCCTTCTCGAGATAGATATCTTGAATCGCATTCAATAACCCAATACCATCTTGCATCGACCGCTGAAAAGCTTTTCTTCCTAAAATCAATCCCATACCCCCAGCACGTTTATTTATTATGGCGGTTATAATTGCCGCTTTTACATCTGACTGACCCTCCGATGCTCCTCCGGAATTAATTAACCCTGACCGTCCCATAAAGCAATTGACTACCTGGTAGCGGCAAAGATCAATGGGATGATTGGAAGCTAATTGAGTATACATTCGGTCGTCCATTTTTCCATATTCACCTTTTGACAAATTCAATACGGTATAGCCGCCATTATTGACAGGCAATTTTTGTTTGATAATATCTGCTTGAATCGTAACCCCCAAATAATTAGCCTGACCTGTTAAATCTGCAGAAAGATGATAGTCTGCTTCGGCTCGATTAAAAATAGTATTGCGTAAATAACACCACAAAACTGTTGCCATACCCAATGAATGCGCTTCTTCAAAAATGGCAGCAACCTGCGTAATCTGCCTAGCAGATTCTTCAGAACCAAAATACACGGTTGCCCCTACAGCTGTTGCCCCCATATTCCATGCATCCTTTACAGACCCATATAATACCTGGTCATATTTATTTGGATAAGTAAGTAATTCATTGTGAGTAAGTTTAACGATAAAAGGTATTTTATGGGCATACTTTCGCGCAACCATAGCCAATGCACCAATTGTGGAGGCAACCGCATTGCAGCCTCCTTCTATGGCGAGTTTCACAATATTTTCCGGATCAAAGTAGATTGGATTAGGTGCAAAAGAAGCTCCTGCACTATGTTCCACGCCTTGGTCGACTGGCAAAATAGATAAATACCCAGAGCCTGAAAGTCGCCCCGTATTAAACAAACCAGTAAGGCTCCTCATCGTTTGTCCATTCCTGTTAGAATCACTTAATACCCTATCAATAAAGTCAGGCGAGGGAAGATGCAACTGTTCTTTTACTACCGTTCTACAGGAATGTGTGAGTAAACTTTCATTCTCCTTACCAATTAAATCCACGATTTCACTGAGGGTCATATGAGCAACTTTTAGATAAAATACCTCTATGGATTACAAATAAAATAGTTAAATGCGATTCCATTTATGACACGCATCATCAAGTGAGACAATATCAGTCAGTATTTCACTCCTTATCCACCCTTACTTTAGTAAGCTATTGTCGAGGAAATCTATTAGTAATTGTATAGCGTACATCCCATATTGAAATGACTATTTCTCTAACTACTAATTTAAAGGACATCGCCTCCCAAACGGAAGTTCAGGTTATATCCGATTTTTCATCAGACTTAAGCAAGGGACTCTCATCAAATGAAGCCGCTGTTCGCCTAAAAAAATTCGGTCAAAATATTATCCCTTCGCACAAAAAATCTGCCTGGTGGAAAGAATTGATACAGCATTTTAAAAGTCCGCTGATTCTTCTTTTATTAATAGCCGCTGTAATCTCATTTTCGGTTGCAGAAACCATTAATGCCTTAATTATTATTGTTATTGTAATAACAAGTGTGGCAATTGATTTTTTTCAAGAAAGGGATGCTGGTAATGCTGCTGATAAATTAAAGCAGGCAGTAAAAAGTAAGGCAACCGTAGTAAGAAATGGCGTAGAAATAGAAATTCGCTCACAAGATATCTGCTTGGGTGATATTGTGTTACTGAATGCTGGTAAAATAATACCTGCTGATGTTAGGATACTACAAGCAAAGGATTTTTTCATAAACCAATCCACCCTCACGGGCGAATCTTTTCCTGCTGAAAAGCAGCCAACTGCAATTGAATCAGCCAGTAGTGATTTGGCCTCTTGGAATAATATCGCCTTTCTTGGATCTAGTGTAATCAGCGGGACTGCAAAAGCGGTGGTAGTGAAAACCGCCGCCGCTAGCGAGTTTGGTAAAATTGCACAAAAATTATCCAGCAGGGAGGAAGAAACTGATTTTAGCCGAGGGATGCGGGAATTCGGTTACATCATACTAAAAGTTACCATTGCACTGGTATTATTTATCTTTTTCATCAATGCATTAATGAAAAAAGATGTGCTGGAATCCTTCATGTTTGCTATAGCCATTGCCGTTGGACTTACTCCTGAATTACTTCCTATGATTATGTCGCTTACCATGTCGAAGGGTTCGCTGCAAATGGCAAAAAAAGGAGTAATTGTTAAACACTTATCAGCAATTCCAAATTTCGGCAGCATGAAAGTATTATGCACAGACAAAACAGGCACGCTAACAGAAGATAAAATAAAATTGATAAAATGTGTGGATGCCAGTGGCAAGGATTCAGTCAATGTTTTTCAATTAGCTTACCTAAATAGTTTGTTCCAAACCGGCATTAAAAATCCGCTTGACGACGCTATTTTAGGGCAAAAAAAACCTGCCATTGCCAACTATCAAAAAATAGATGAAATCCCCTTCGACTTTTACCGAAAGCGGATGAGTGTAGTAATCAAACAATTAGATCATCTAACGCTCATTTGCAAGGGTGCACCCGAAGAAATTTTGAAAGTTTGCCTACAGGACAAAGATTTTATTGCAACTGCCTTACATCAATATGAAGCACTAAGTGCCCAGGGGTATCGAGTATTGGCAATTGCTATTAAAAAAGTAAAAGAGGGGGAAAAATTTAGCAAGCAAGATGAAATGGAACTATCCTTTGAAGGATTTGTTGCCTTTCTCGACCCTCCCAAAGAGGATGCAAATGATGTAATAATAGCCCTTGCATTGATTGGTGTAGAAGTGAAAATAATTACCGGCGATAACCAACTGGTAACTCAAAAAATTTGCAACGAGATTGGATTACCCATTAAGGGCATGATGCAAGGGCAAGAAATGGATACTATTTCCGATGATGCCCTAAAAAAAAGAGTATTAAACACTACCATCTTTACCCGATTTTCGCCTGACCAAAAAAACAGGGTCATTTTGGCGTTAAAAGCCAACCATATTGCTGTGGGCTACTTGGGAGACGGTATCAATGATGCCCCCTCGCTAAAGGCAGCCGATATCGGAATCTCTGTTAACAGCGCAACAGATGTTGCGAAAGAATCGGCAGATATTATTCTTACAGAAAAAAGTTTATTGGTATTGAAAGAAGGGATTTTGGAAGGAAGAAAAACTTTTGGCAATACCATGAAATATGTGCTCATGGGCCTAAGTTCCAATTTTGGCAATATGTTTTCTGTGGCAGCAGCTACCCTTTTTTTACCCTATTTACCCATGTTGCCCGTGCAAATATTAATCAATAATTTCTTATATGATCTTTCGCAAGTAACCATTCCCTCCGACAATGTAGATGACAGTTATATACAACGCCCCCAACACTGGAACTTAAAAATAATCTATCGATACATGTTCATTTTTGGTATTACCAGTTCTGTTTTCGATCTGTTTACTTTCTGGCTTTTGTACACCTATTTTGCAG
>CANJDY010000234.1 GCA_947472635.1 Chitinophagaceae bacterium | reverse complement strand
TTGTTGACAGATGAAATCAATATATCCTCCCTAGAAGGCATCTGGACAAAGTCTGGCTTTTCATCTAAAACAAGTTTCTTTACCTCCTTTAAAGAAGAAACGGGCTTTACTCCTAAAGAATACTTACTGCAAAAACGATTTCTTATATAATTTACCAATCTATAAAAGCGGGTAATTGTGTCTTGTCCTGAAATACCACTCAAAAGTACCCCTCTCCGCCATTTGATATTGAGCCCTCGGACCGAATGGCTGTTTTCTATGGATGAGAGGAGCCTCAGTGTATTTTTGGCAATATCAAATTACTAAGACAAATAAGAAATTAAAATCGAGAATCAATTTTTACGGTCAGTATGATTAGGTACGAATAAATATTATACTACTTTAAATGGTCAAAATATATTTTATTATAACTATTCATAAAGCAAAATTATAAGTTACCTATTCAGTTTGAAATTGTAAAATTTATTCATTGCAATTACATGAGGAAAACTGATACAAGCAATAAATACAAAAAATATAGTAATTAAATTTTCGCTGAATTCACATAAATAATTATTTCTCAACAAATAAATAAAAGCAGCAAATAATACTAGCGCACCAATAGTAAATGGCAATGCCTTCAAATAGAGAGATTTGTTATCAACGCTCATCCCTTGTTTTAAATGAGACCAGCCATTCAAACTATGTTGCCCTATGAAATATAAACCAAATGAAGAGATAAGTGGTAACTCGATACTCACTAAAAGCATTAGTGAACTTAACAACATCATCCATCTTTTTTCAACAATTGCCCATGTAATAGCTACTATTGCGAGCAAAGCACTGGCTTTTTTTCCATCAATGTATGTCAATGGAATTTTCAATACATGCAGGTTATCCAAAATATGATTGGTTTCAGCTACGTGTCCACATAGAATGATGCTTAAAATGAAAATTCCCCAGATTGCGTTCTTTATAGGATTTATAGTTTTGGGTTTCCATTCCCTCAAATCGGTTTGTCCAAAATGCCATGCAGAATAAGCGATAAAAAACAGTAAGGCAACCATTGGAAAATATAACCATAATGCAAGATTAAGCAAAGCCAAACTCATATAATTAATTATAAAGCCTAGTTTGATTCGACTTTTAAAATTACCTGTCTCCAGCAAATGATCAACAGCACCATGTGGTATACCTACCAAAAACATTCCCACCGTGAACATCGTTATTTGTATAAAGTTAAATATATGAGGTACGGTCTTAAATAGTAACAACAACAGCAATGATAAAAGTAATAATATAAAAGGTTTTATTAATCTTTGCATTCTTGATGAAACAACCCAGCCTACCGCTTTTAGGAAGGGTTTTATTGGTAAAGTCAAAAAGATTCGAATATCTTGAATCAGCGTTGTCTTTTCGTCTAAAAATTGCAATACATTTTTAGTTTCATTTTTATTGAATAACGCTTCAAAGATTGATTTCCCTTGGGAAGGCTGTCTTGTGAGTATCAAAAGTAACAGCCGGTCATAAAACCTAAAACGTGATGAACTAGCAATTACTGCAGGTTTACTATTTCTTTTCAAACTGTCAGCTAATTTTTCCGCATGAGTAAACATGTTTTTAAATGCATATCCCGTACTGGGTTTAACAGCACCGGCTCTTCCTCCGATAGGAATAACTCCTGGTAAAGGTTCAACAGAAATATCTGCAGTACTCATCGGAATGCATCCTATTTCTGTATGTAGAATTTGATAATTTCCAAATCGATGAGTTATATATAAATCTAAGATAGGATTGGCTTCTTGTTGAGTAATTGCCTTTAATCCAAAACGAGTTAATTCAACAAGTATTTTGCCTTCACCTAATGGAAGGACATACATAAACTGAGTAGCATCTAATTGTTCAACATTGAAGTCCATCAGATCCACACAATTTATATTTGAAATCGGATCATCGGTAGTAATCACATAACCTATGAAAGATTGAAGTAAATGGGTGTCGTCATTGTTAGGTGGTAAATAATTAGGTGGCCGACTATCGAATACTATTGATGATTCCCAAATATTTGTATCTGTAATTACCTTAACTCCATTTTCAATAGGAATTATTTCAATAACGGAGCTGAGTATTCTTTGTATATTATGTTGATCAATAATGCGTCTTAATTCTTTGTACACATCAATTCCAGCTATATGAAAATATTTTCGGGGTAACAATGACTCTTGCTTGTTACGATTAACGCATACCTCATCCCATTGATGGCTTATTAAATGCCGGCATATTACAGTAAGCTGTTCATTTTGTTCAGACCAAAAACAATAAGTTTTGTCATTGTTATATTTGGTATCCGGATCTAAAATCAAAATCTTTTTATCTTTCAACATACCCTGCTTTTCCATATGCATAAGCAGTAGCGTTGCCGATGCGCCGGCACCCGAAAACAAATAATCCACTTTAGTAGAATGGTTTTGCATTGATATTTTTTTTAATTTAACCTTTACAAAAAAAGGGTTCTTCAATTTATAGAAGAACCCTTTTTTTATTGATAAAGAAATAAATTAATCTTCATTTCTGCTTAATGAATAGATAACTAAACCAAAGCCTATTTTGTTAATCGCATCGGCAATGTTGTATACAATATCCATTGCATGACTAGCCGCTGCAGGGTCAGCAACTAGTTGAATACCGAATAAACCTCCTGGAGTTCCAAGAATATATCCCAAAGGATAAATTGCCCAACCAACCAAAACGAACCAGCCTAAAGTTTTAGTAGCTTTTGCTACATTTGGGCCTGCCGTTTGAGATAATTTTGCAACTTCTCCAAACCATACTAAATAAACAATATAGAAATACGCTGCACCGGATATAACACCCCAAAGAACACTACTACTACGGTCGATGGTTTCTCCGAAATAACCTGTAACTAACATTACAAGTGAAGCAAAAATCAATTTCCAAAGCAAGCCGATTTTTGAACCTGCTTTCTTGGTGATTAAATAGAACTCCACACACATTAATGGTACAGTAAGGATCCAATCAACGTATCTGAAAAAGGTAGGAGAATCTCCAGTCGCAAGATTGTAACCCCTCATGTAGTAGTAGTGAACTGCTGCAATGAAAGTTATTAATCCTGATACTAAGACAGATGTTCTCCACTTTTTAGATGTGTTACTTAATTCAAAAAAGAAGAAAACTGATGCAGCCATCATGGCCATTGTGCCGATGAAAAACGTGAATGCCACGTAATTATCGCTTGCAATTTTTAAATTTTCCATTTAACAAGTTTTTGGTTTTTTCCTACTCTTAAGGATTTTCAGATACTCCCCGTTTTTTAATGGTTTCTGGACTCCAACATGAATTTAACAATTATTTTTCAAAAAAGTTTGTTTTATTATACTTTTTAATTTTAGATATTATTCAATTTTTTTAAAATTTCCTAGCTGCGTTTGATTCCATTTTAGGTCAATAATTATAATGTTAAACTTTCTGATTAAATTATATAAATAATAATAAACAAAGTGGTTGATTATTTGCCAATGGACTTTTAAATGTGAACTTTTTTTAAGTCTAGGTGTTTGGTAAAATATAAATGATAATAAAAGAGTTGGCTATCAGCAAATTAGGTAGTATTTTACCCATAGTATAATTTTTTGGGAGGATGTAGTTCACACTATATTTCACTAACGCTACAGTATAATTTATTATATTTTTAAATACATCGTATCGTCTTACTAATCTTGACTGAATTAGTAATGAGTATAGCTAGGTCAATTAATAATTCTTCAATAACTTAAATAAAAAACATGTTTAAAAAATTTACACTTTCCGATATTTTTATGCTTTTGGCAGCCTTCTTATCCCTAGTATTTTCTGAAATTTTATGGTTCAAAGGAGAAAAAGAAGCGGGGATTTTTATTGGTTTATGGGTGCCTTCTATTTTAGGGTTTGCTATATTGTTAAAATTAATAAATAATCAAAAATGATTGAAATTATACCCTATTTCGCAGGACTGATAACCCTCTTATTTGGCGTAGCATTTATTCTAGCACTGAATAAATTTAGGAGCGAAAATAAGGACTAAAAAACATAGTATGAATAGCTTATTAAAAAAAGTTGGTAACTATTTTGATACTTATTTCAAAGCAAAAAATGTACGAAAAGTAGAATTAGTAATTCTTCGTGTTGCAGTCTTTGCTTTCCTTTTTCATTTATTAATTATATTTTTAGGAAATAACTTTTTTTATTTCAAAAATCTACAGCACAGCTATTTAAAGGCAATATATACCCCTTTTAGTTTTATATTATTTTACGAAGTATTTCTACTAGTCATCATAATCCCGAAATCTATATCTGAATTTGTTGGGAAGCAATTCGAGGTAATCACCTTAATTACTTTAAGAAGCTTTTTTCATGATATTGCAGATCTTGATTTAAAAAATTCTATTAACATTAATAATCCTGAGTTCATTAGTTTACTATATGACTTATTGGCTGCATTGCTTATGCTAAGCCTTACAATTTTGTATTATAAAATTTACCTAAATAACCGTAAATCAGAAATTGTTAATGAGCTTACTAATTTTATCAATATTAAGAAGTTAGTGTCAGTAAGTATGATATTCATTTTATTGTTACTCAGTATAAGTAGCTTTTTTGTTTGGGGTACAGAGATGTTGGAAGCATTAAAATCAAAACAAAATTACCCTAATCCGAATACTGTATTTTACGCAGATTTTTTTTCAATTATGATTTTTATTGACGTATTACTACTTATAATTTCATTTATTTATCATTTTTCCTTTTTCACTATTTTTAGAAATGCCAGCTTTATTATTACTACTATTTTAATAAGAATGTCATTAACTATAGAAAAGCCAATGAATTATATAATCATTTTGATTGGCTTTTTATTTTCAATCGTATCTTTCTATTTATACAGCTTACGAAATACGAACAACAAGTCGGTGGAATAGTAATTTGATTATTTTTTCTATTGAGTA
>CANJDY010000233.1 GCA_947472635.1 Chitinophagaceae bacterium | reverse complement strand
TAGTGCATCAGGTACCAGAAATTTTGAACAAGGTAAAGCGATGTTCGCAGCTTCCTTATGTTTGTCTTGTCATCAAATAAAAGGAGAAGGTGGAGTAGCTGGACCAGATCTTAGTCAGTTGGGTACTCGTTTTTCAAGCAAGGATATGCTGGAGTCAATTATTAATCCTAGCAAAACCATATCTGATCAGTTTGGCGCCACGGTATTTTATTTGAAGGAGGGTGGTTCGGTAGTAGGTAGGCTGATTCGGCAGGATGATAATAAATATTATATTTCACAGAATCCATTTGCTACCCAAACTGTTAGGGAATTGGATAAAAAACAGGTAACGCGGACTAGGGTTTCTGAAATTTCACCAATGCTAGGATGGCTGATCAATAGTTTAAATAGCGAAGAGTTAAAAGACCTGATTGCCTATTTGAAATCCGGTGGAAATAAAGACCATGCAGTGTATACGGGTAAGAAATAAAGGGGAAGGGTCAATCTTTTAGATACCCTTCCCAGCAACGACTCCATAGTAAACCCTTGCTAATTGTAGGCTGCTTTGATGGGACGTTGCGCCAAATAAAGCGAACTTATTTTGCCATCAACTTCGTCGGCGGTTATAAACCCCGGCGAAGGTTGGTGTATTCTGTCTGGAAAATAATTGAAGCGTCAACGAAACATCCCAAGGGTGTGGAAATGTTAATTTATTGCCAACAAAAGGGCCGATACAATAAATACAGCCCCATATTTTTTTATTTGCGCCATAATGCTTAGTTTTCAATTTCTAAAATCACTTGGCATATCCATTACTAGTGGCTGTTATTGTTGAGAAAATGATTGAAGAGTCGTTCCAAAAAAAGCAGTATCAATATTTATCCCTTTTAATAGGGGTTTTTTTTCACCAATAAGGAGGGATCAAATGGGTTGCCTTTGTCTTGAACTTTAAAATTTAAAATGCTATTATGAACCAAAAATCATCTTTTGTACGGTTGTTGTTTTTCACCGTTGTTTTTCTTTTTGTATGTATTTCCTTTACCATCGACAAGGAAACTGAAATACAGGTTTCGAAAGATCCGAAAATCGCCAATCTTAAACTACCTGCAGGCTTTCATGCAGATCATCTTTACGGCCCTTCTGGAAATGGAGAGGGCTCTTGGGTATCGATGACTTTCGACGACAAGGGGCGCATCATAGCATCAGACCAGTATGGCGGATTATATCGGTTGAAAGTTCCGGCCATTGGCGATACCGTTACTAAAACTACAGCAGAGCAATTAAAAATTTTCCCCGACACCAGTACTATGAAGGATAATGTATCGATGGGGTATGCCCATGGGCTATTGTGGGCTTTTAATAGCTTGTATGTTATGATTAATAACAACAATGGATCTAAAGCGAAATTTAAAAAAGGCAGTGGTTTATACCGTATGCAGGATACCAATGGGGATGACCAGTTTGACAAAGTGACATTGTTGATGCCGATGGAAGGGAATGGAGAACATGGTCCGCATAGTGTGGTTCTGTCACCCGATAAAAAATCTATTTATGTAATTGCTGGAAACTTTACCAAAATTCCAAAAATGAGCAGTTACCGGAATATTCCGGATGGCAATATTGATAACCTTTTTCCACTTATCAAAGATCCTAACGGGCACGATAATACCTCAAATCCTCATGGAGGTTGGATAGCTCATTTAGATTCTACTGGTGCCAATTGGGAATTGATTGCTTCTGGTTTCCGTAATCCTTTTGATTTAGCATTCAATGACCAGGGAGATATGTTTGCCTATGATTCGGATATGGAATGGGATTTTGGCACACCCTGGTACCGACCTACCCGAGTGTGTCATGTAACCAGTGGTGCCGAATTTGGCTGGAGGCCGGGTACCGATAAATGGTCACCAAGTTATCCGGATAATTTACCTGCGGTGATTAATGTTGGGCAGGGATCTCCTACTAGTCTTGTTTCTGGAGCGACTGCCCGTTTTCCAAAAAAGTACCGCAAAGCCTTATTTGCTTTTGACTGGAGCTTTGGTATTATCTATGCTATTCACAATGAGCCGGATGGGGCATCCTATAAAACCACCGGGGAAGAATTTATTTCTGGCTCACCTTTGCCACTAACGGATGGTGTAATTGGTCCGGATGGGGCACTCTATTTCCTAACGGGTGGACGCCAATTAGAATCGGATTTGTATAGGGTATATTATGGCGACAATACCGGCAACAATGAAAAGTTGGCGGTAGCAGAATTAACGGATGCTCAAAAAATAAGAAGGAAACTGGAAACATTTCATGGTGGTTCCAAAGCGGGTGCAGTAGAATTTGCCTGGCCTTATTTAAAGGACAACGATCGCTTTATTCGTTATGCTGCAAGAATAGCTATTGAAGCGCAGCCCCTTGCTCAGTGGCAGGATAAAGTACTTGCTGAAAAAGATCCCATTATCCTTATCCAGTCTACTATTGCCATGGCTCGAAGAGGCAATGCAGCATTTAAAAATCAGTTGTTGAAATCGCTGACTGAAGTAGCGTATACCCAACTTTCCGAATCTCAACAGTTGGACCTAATGCGCGCCTTTGAATTAGTTTTCACCCGTATGGGAGAGCCGGACGCTGCCTCGAAAAAAATGGTAGCTACCTATTTAAATCCTCAATATCCTGCAAAATCAAATGGCCTTAACCGTGAGTTGAGTAAGCTATTGGTTTATTTAGATGCACCTCAGGCAGTAGACAAAACCATGGCATTATTGGCAATTGCAAAAGATAATACCGATGCTCAAAGACCCATCTCTGAATCGGCCGATTTGATTCTTCGTAATCCCCAGTATGGGATGGATATAGCAGCCATGCTTGCCAGAATCCCTCCTATGCAGCAAACCTGGTATGCAAATGTATTGACACAGGCAAAAAATGGTTGGACACCCGAGTTGCAAAAAAAATATTTTCAGTGGTTCTATAAGGCCTTTAGTTATAAAGGGGGGGTTTGTTTTGTTGGCTTCATCAATACTGCTCGCAAAAATGCATTGGCCAATGTTGCTCAAAATCAATTAGAATATTTCAACAATATTTCGGGAGATTCCATTGTTAAGATTTCAAAGGCTGGATTACAAGCAGGTGCCGTTTTGCCCGTTGGTCCTGGCAGGGATTGGAAATTGAATAATGCTACTGAGGTCGTAGACAGTGCAACTGGTATTCGTAATTTTGAACAGGGGAAGGCAATGTTTGCCGCTTCTCTATGTTTATCTTGTCACCAGATAAAAGGTGAGGGAGGGGTAGCCGGACCAGATCTTACTCAAGTGGGTACAAGGTTTACCACGAAGGATATGCTCGAGGCAATTATTGACCCAAGTAAAACTATTTCAGATCAGTTTGGCTCCACTATATTTTATCTTAGGCAAGGTGGGTCTGTATTGGGTAGACTCATTCGACAGGATGATAAAAAATATTACATTTCTCAGAATCCTTTTGCTGCGGATTTTATAAGGGAGTTATCCAAAAAGGAAGTGTTGCGTACTAGGGTGTCGGAAATTTCTCCTATGCTTCCAGGTATGGTCAACAGGTTGAATAGTGAGGAGTTGAAGGATCTAATTGCTTACCTGAAATCCGGTGGCAATAAGGATAACCCAGTGTATACAAAAAATAAATAAGGCTTTCTTTTTTGTAAAGTTCATCGATCATAAATCGGCTTGTAAGCTGGTGAAATAAAAATATTGACCAGTTGTTTTTTAAATAGAAAAATGCAATGGATCCACAAGTAGAAATTTGGAGCGACAAGGTTTCCAATGTGGCACAGGTAGGTGGTATTGAGACTTCTGTACTCGACAATGGGTTAGGCAGAGGTGTACGCATTGCTTGGATCAATACCGGATCTGGACTTCGTTGTAAGGTGGTAATTGATCGGGCAATGGATATCGCTGATACATTTTATAACCAGTACAGCCTTACCTGGCTCAATCATCCTGGCATTACCGCTCCGCAACCTTTTTCTCACAGGGGGGTAGACTGGCTGCGTACATTTGGTGGTGGGCTGGTTACTACCTGCGGACTTTCACATGTAGGTGGTCCTGAGACAGATGAATGGGGTGAACGGGGGTTACATGGAATGGTTAGTAATATTCCGGCCGAAATTGAATCCATTATACAGCCTGATCCTGCGAGAGGGATCTTCACCATGAGTATTACTGGCATCATTAAGCAAACACAGATTTTTGGTCCAAGTCTTGAATTGAGAAGAACCATTTCTGCAACACTTGGTAAATCATCCATTCAAATCCATGATGAGGTAATCAACCGAGGTAATGTAGTGGCACCACATATGTTGCTGTACCATTGCAATTTTGGTTGGCCATTAGTAGATGAAGGGGCTATTATTCATTGTAAGGGTGAAAAGTTGGTACAGACAAATGATGAAAATAATAGCGAGGTAGTTTCTTCCGGTAGTTATAAAACATGTCCTGCTCCACAGGTAGCTCATAATGGCTCTGGCCAAGAAGTCGATTTTATTGATATCGCTGCTGATAAAATAGGCAATTGTATTTGCGGAATTCAAAATAAAAAAATTGGTATTGCGGTTACGTTGCAATTCCCAAAAAAACAATTGCCCTGGTTAACCAATTGGCAGCATTGGTCAAAGGGTGAGTATGTTACAGGAATTGAGCCTGGCACTCATCCTCCCATTGGACAGGCAAAGGCTCGAGAAGAAGGTTCCCTTATATTGATGGAACCGGGAGAAGCTAGACTGTACGATCTAGCAATCAATGTGCTAACCGACGAAACCAGTATTCAATCATTTATAAATAATGTATAATAATTTCTGAATTATCAACCCCAATAAATTTTCTATGGAAAAACAAAGTTTAGCCCAACAGGCTTTCGATCAGGGAAAAGGTATTTTACGTTTGGCACCCACTTGGGTACCTAGATCTTTCTGTGTACCTGGACGCAGAATCAACTTGCATCCGGATGATTATTATGTACTAGGGGGCGAACGGGGAGGCATAGACGAACGCTGGCTATCCTCC
>CANJDY010000232.1 GCA_947472635.1 Chitinophagaceae bacterium | reverse complement strand
TATCTTGACCCAACGGCTACGCCTGCACCATTTTTACAAGCTAAGTATAAATTTTCTAGGTCTTTTGGATTGTGAGAAAAATCAGCATCCATTTCAAAAATAAACTGGTAATCTTTTGCTAGCGCCCACTTAAATCCATGGATATAGGCAGTCCCCAACCCCAATTTTCCAGTTCGCTCTTCTAAATACAATTGCCCTGGATATTTGGTAAACAATGATTGTACTACACTAGCTGTTCCATCTGGGGAACCATCATCAATAATTAAGACATGGTAATTTTGCTGCAATCCTATCACCGCAGCGATAATATTTTCGACGTTTTCTTTTTCGTTATACGTTGGTATGATAACTAACTTTTCCAAGGATGATATTGTAAGGCGATTTGTGCGAAATTACAAATAGTATAGCTAATCTTATTAAACAAAATTAGTACCATTTTAGTTTAATTATTTTTTAACAGGGTACGATTTAAAATTTCAGTTAGTTTTTGCTTGCTATGAAGCGGAAAATCTCCCCGCATCATCCAGTCATAATACTGAGGCTCAGCCCTTAACACATCTACTACCGGACGACCTTTGTGCTTACCAAAATTAAATACCTCCACCCCCTTGTCATCAAATAAAAAACGCCGGGCATAATCTACCACCTTATCCTCCCCAATTACACCTAAAATCGAGTCCAATGAATTACCTAATTGTGGATAACGTTCTATCTGCGATAGTAATACATCAATAGTAGCATTTACATCGGCTTCTGCACTATGCGCATCTACCAATTCTTTATCACAATAATATTTGTAAGCAGCCGTTAAGGTCCTTGGCTCCATTTTATAAAAAATATGTTGCACATCAACCATTCTTCGAGTACTAAGGTCCACTTCCATCCCAGCACGTAAAAACTCTTCCATTAAAATGGGAATATCGAAACGATTACTATTATACCCCCCCATATCACAATTCTCAATAAATTGCTTCAACTCATTGCCACACTGCTTAAAAGTAGGCGCATCCTTTACCATTTCATCCGTAATACCGTGAATAGCTGATGTTACCTCAGGGATAGGAATTCCCGGATTAATGAGTTTTCTTTTCACTTGGCGGGTTCCATCTGGCAAAATTTTGATGATAGCAACCTCCACAATTCTGTCAGTAGAAAGATTTACTCCGGTTGTTTCCAGATCAAAAAAAGCAATTGGACGGGCTAATTGTAAGGTCATTTTAGTTTTTTTTAAATGTATTGTTGTTTGTATTATTATTTATTATATATTTGACGTGCAATAAATTACTAGAAAATCAGTTTAAAAAGTAACTATTGGTCGTTTACTTCTTGCTAATTTATAAAAAAGCTGGCTAGCAAGTTAACTTTTAATACTGAAATTCGTAACATTTATACACTAAACAAAAGCCGTTGTATATTTGCAAAGCTAAATTTGAAGCACAATCAATAAAACCACTGAAAATGAAGAAGATTTTATTACTTGTAGTCCTCATCACCTCCGGACTTATCCTTCTATCTTCCTGCGGAGCGAGTAGAAGAGGAACTGGCTGTCCTATGACTGAAAACATCATTCACTAACCCCATTTTACATAATGGATTGGATCTCAATAACCTCCTCAGCTCAACTGGCGGAAATCAAAGAAAAGTCTAAAAACAAACCACAGCTAATATTCAAGCACAGTACTCGTTGTTCTATTAGCAGCGTTGCCAAAAATCGTTTAGAAAGAAGCACCCCTGCTGAAAACGTAGATTTTTATTACTTGGACTTAATTAGCTACCGCGAATTATCTGCTAAAATAGCCGAAGAATTTGCCGTATTCCACGAATCGCCTCAAGTAATACTCATTAAAAATGGAGAATGCTGCTATGACGAAAGTCATTCTGGCATCAACATGGAAGATATTAAAGAACAAGTGGCTTTAAATTAACCAGCCAATATCCAAATTTAACCGTAGGAAGCCATCATTGACTCAAATTTTACTAGCTACCACTTAGTTCCAGTAAAAATGCCTTCAACAATTCTGCTTTAGCCTCCATTTTTACACTCTTCTTTTCCAAAGCCAATTGATACTGAATTGCGTCAGGGATTGGAACTAATTCTCCAATAACAGGTTCTACCACATCATAAAACTTTACAGGATGAGCAGTCTCTAATACAATTCCCTTTAGACCAGGATGACTTTGTAAATACTGCTCCAATGCAAGAAATCCTACAGCCCCATGGGGATCAAGTAAATAATTGTTTTTTTGATATACCGACTGCAGGGTTGCTTTGGTTGCCGCATCAGAAATACTGCAACTGCTCAATACATTTTCCAAATCTGCAAACTGGTGCTGAAATATTTCAAGGATGCGAATAAAATTACTCGGATTACCCACATCCATTGCATTAGAAATCGTAGATACCGAATTTTTTGGCTCGTACTGCTGCGTTTCCATAAATTTCGGCACCACATCATTGGCATTGCAAGCCGCAATAAAATGCTGCACCGGTAAGCCCGACCGATAAGCCAAAATACCTGCACAAATATTTCCAAAATTCCCACTGGGTACCGATATTACAGGAGGATGGAGCTTATCCATCCATTGCTTGTAAGCAAAAAAATAATACAACTGCTGTGGTAACCAACGGGCTACATTAATTGAGTTGGCTGAAGTCAGAAATAATTCTTGATTCAGCCCTTCATCAGTAAAGGCCTGCTTGACCATTTGCTGGCAATCATCAAAACTGCCTTCAATTTCCAAGGCATGAATATTTTTACCCAAAGTGGTCAGCTGCTTTTCCTGTACAGAACTTACCTTGCCGGAAGGATACAATATCACCACTTCAATTCCATCTACCTCATAAAACCCACTGGCAACAGCCCCTCCGGTATCTCCGGAAGTAGCCACCAATACCGTTACTTTCTTTTTTTTTGCTAAATCTCGATCAGATTGATTTATAAAATAACCCAGACAACGGCTCATAAATCTAGCGCCAACATCTTTAAATGCAAGTGTAGGTCCATGATACAATTCCAAAGAATAAATAGCATCGGTTACCTTTACAAGTGGTATATCAAAATTGATGGTCTCCCCAACAATTCGCCTCAACTCAGCCTCAGGTATAGTATCACCCACATAGGGTTTCATCACCTGATAAGCAATTTCTTCGTTAGAATACTGAGTGATATTTTCAATTAGTTCCTTAGCAACCGCAGGTATCCGTTCAGGAAAGTATAAACCCTTGTCGGGCGCCTGTCCATTGATAGTAGCCTGTTTGAAATTTACCTCAGGCGATTGATGATTGGTACTGAAATATTGCATACGAACTTAATAATTGATAACTGATAATTGATAGTTGATAACTGATAGTTTTTCAACTTGAAATTGTATGCTTCCTATCCAGCTTTTACAACCTACAATAGAAAGACTACAACATAACCCCTACTCATGTAAAATTTTTACGCCGGTTTTGTTGATAGTGGTTACATAGGTATGATAGTCTAATCCTATGCGATTGTAAATATCCTGCATAACGGTTTGAACTTTTATTGCAGTAGCCTCATCTCTGCTCAGCATAAAAATGGATGGCCCCGAACCTGAGATACCACCTCCTAAAGCACCAGTTTCCTTGCACTTGGCTTTCACCTCATCAAATCCCGGTATCAAAATACTGCGGACTGGTTCAATAATTACGTCCTCCAATGAACGACCAATCAAATCTAGGTCTGCTTGCATAAATCCAGCTACCAAACCGGCGATATTCCCCCACTGCCTAATTGCGTCCTTCAACAACACTTCTTTTCGCAATATCTGCCTCGCATCTTTGGTACGTACTTCAATTTGAGGGTGAACAATGGTTACAAAAAGATCGGGTGAAGGAATAGAAATAATATCCAAGGGATGAATACTGCGAATTAAAGTAATGCCTCCATAAATACAAGGAGCCACATTATCAGCGTGCTTAACGCCAGAGGCCACCTTTTCTCCAAACATAGCAAAGCGTACCAAATCTTTATTGGAAAAAACATTACCCAACAAATGATTGGCAGCCACTACAGCCCCCGCCGCACTTGCAGCACTTGAACCAATGCCACTTCCAGGTTTAATTCGTTTATGAATGGTTACTTCAAAACCAGTGGGCATAGCCAACTCATTGATCATTTCAATCAAAGGAGCACCCGCCGTATTTTGTGCAGGATCTGAAGGTAACGGGTATCCGTCGGCACTATGAATGATGATTTTTTTTTCATGCAGCAACTTAACTTCCATCAAGTCATTGGGTTCATTCAAACACATTCCCAATACATCAAAACCACAAACAAGGTTGGCCACCGTGCCAGGTGCCAATACCTTCACAAATCCCGATGCCGAATAATTGGGTTGTTTAATTTCGTTTTCTGGTTGTCGATCAGCTGCATTCATAAGCGTAATTGTGTATAATAAGTATTTATTTTAATCCCCCTTGGGAAGTTGGCATATTTTAAATTCTACCCGCCCGTATAATATCGGCAAAAACTCCAGAAGCAGTAATATCCGCTCCGGCACCGGCACCCTTTATTACCAATGGCTGGTCAACATAACGATCGGTATAAAAAAGCACAATGTTATCCTTACCATATAAATGGAAAAAATCATGCGCTGGACTAATATGTTGTAATCCAACAGTAGCTTTTCCCTGATCATATTTTGCTACAAATTTTAATTTTTTTCCAGCAGCTTCGGCTTCGGTATATAATTGTTTGAAATGATCTTCATGCGCTTCCATTGACTGGTAAAAGTCGGCCACCGAGCCTTCCATACAGGCAGCCGGCATAAAAGAATGATTGGCAATATCCTCCATTTCCATTTTTTCTCCTGCCTCCCTAGAAAGAATCATAATCTTTCTCATTACATCCTTACCACTTAAATCAAGGCGTGGATCAGGCTCTGTATACCCCTCATCCTGGGCTTGTTTTACTACGGAAGCAAAACTTTTTTTACCATCATAATGATTGAATACAAAATTGAGTGTTCCACTCAATACAGCT
>CANJDY010000231.1 GCA_947472635.1 Chitinophagaceae bacterium | reverse complement strand
CTATTTTTCCAGGTGATAAAATCATTGGTAAGATCCCTAAAATGCAATTTGTGTATAATTTGCTCAATTCTTTCCTGAATAGTTTCTTGTAAGGTGTTTTCCCAAAGGTTTTCTAGGTTCGGTATAATTTCCTTTCCGAAAGAAATGATCTTATCGCTTACACTGTGATATACCACTTCATCGGGGTCATCCATTAAATGAAAAAGTGCAGCTATTTCTTTGTTTTCTACCAAGTTTCTATATTTGAGAATGAAATTCGGTAAATCTAGTAACATAAAGAAGTTAAAACTTTCCACAGGGGTGCATAAATTGTGTGCTACCCTATACAGCAATAGGGGGAAATACACTCAACGTTATTCAGCTGGTATAAAATACAGGTCAATTATAACAAAAATGCGTTGATATCTCAACGCATTTTTTGTTAATTCGATAAACTAAGTTATTTTTTTTTAGCCACTATTTTTTTCTTAACCCCTGTCTTTTTCTTTACAGTTCCCTTTTTGTCAAATGCTTTCGGTTCTTGTATCAGAATCATTTTTTTTACTTCATCCAGTTCAATGGTTGCTAGTTGATCGGCAGTATATTTGCCATTGGCACCAGCTGTCAATTTTAGCATTTTTTTTCCAAATCGGATGAATGGTCCCCACCGGCCATTTTCGATAGCAATTTTATCTTCTGGCCATTGCCTGATAAATCGGTTGGCTTCCTTTTCCATCTTTTTTTCTATCAGCTCATTGCAGTCTTGCTGGGTTAGGATTTCAAAATTATAAGCCCTAGGAATATTGATGAAAAGGTCATTCCATTTGATGAAAGGTCCAAATCGACCCTTGCCTTTGGTGATGGGTTTTTCATTGAAAAATCCTATTGGAGCATCTTCTACTTGTTTTGCATGGATAATTTCAACAGCTCTTAGTAGGTCAACGGACGAAAGGTCTTCACCCTTTGGTATTGAAATAAACTGTTCCCCCCATTTCACATAGGGGCCAAACCTACCGATATTTACACTTACTTCTAGGCTGTCGTGCTCTCCCAACATAAGTGGAAGTTTAAACAATTCTAGTGCCTCCTCCGTAGTGATTGTCTCAATACTTTGGCTAGCTTTTAATTTGGCAAATCTTGGTTTTTCTTCATCATTTTGAGCACCTATTTGAACCATTGGTCCATAGCGTCCCATTCTGGCCATGATTGGTTTTCCAGTTTCATCTACGCCCAAAATACGTTCTCCAACTGCTCTTTCAGCCGTTTCCAATGTATGGGTAACTCCTGAGTGAAAGGGAGTATAAAAGTCTTCCACCATCTTGCTCCATTGCATTTTCCCCTCAGCTACTTCATCAAATTCTTTCTCAATGTTTGCAGTAAAAGAATAATCCATTACTT
Organism: Chitinophagaceae bacterium; assembly: GCA_947472635.1. The sequence goes on along the minus strand of CANJDY010000231.1, from coordinate 3,700 downwards.
TGGTAAAATGCTGGTTTAAAAAATCGGTTACTACTAATCCAAGATCGGTAGGAAACAATTTTGATTTCTCTGCACCAGTATTTTCCTGCTCAATTAGTTTTTCTATTTTATCATTTTTCAGTTTCAGTATTCTGAAATTCCTTTTCACTCCGTCTTTATCTTTTTTCTCTACATAGGTTCTTTTTATAATAGTGGAAATGGTAGGAGCATAGGTACTTGGCCTGCCGATCCCCAACTCTTCCATCTTTTTAACCAAAGAAGCTTCTGTATACCTTGCAGAATGTTTGGTAAAACGTTCTGTGGCGGTCATTTGATTAAATATAAGCACCTGTCCTGGAGTTAAATTGGGTAATCTGCTTTCCCCCTCTTTTTCGTTTTCTTCTTCCTCTTCGTCACTACTTTCTAAATATACTTTTAGGAAGCCATCAAATTTCATTACTTCGCCCGTTGCCGTTAGTTCCTGTTGGTTGGTGCTAATATTGATTTTGGCGATTGTTTTTTCCAGTTCAGCATCGCTCATTTGAGAAGCAATGGTGCGCTTCCAAATGAGTTCATATAATCGATTCAGATCAGGATCATTGACCGTATGGTTTTCCATATAGGTTGGCCTGATGGCTTCATGCGCTTCCTGTGCACTTTCATTTTTGTTTTTGTATTTGCGGATCTGAAGGTATTTGTCACCATAACTACTTTTAATTTCAGCAACAATGGCATCCATAGCTGTTTCACCCAGACTCACACTATCGGTTCGCATGTAGGTGATCTTTCCACTTTCATATAATTTTTGAGCAAGCAGCATGGTTTTAGTTACGCCATAGCCTAATTTTCTACTAGCTTCTTGTTGTAGAGTCGAAGTGGTAAAAGGCGCTGCGGGAGTTCGTTTTCCTGGTTTTACCTGTATGTCTTTTACGGTATAGGTGGCTCCAATACAGCTTTCCAGAAACTTTTCTGCGTCTTCGCTCACCTCATACTTTCCTCCTTCCGCTTTAAAATTTACAGAGCGATTGCTATTATCGGTTGAGGACAGCGCCGCTTCAATTTTATAACTGCTGGTAGCAGCAAAATGATTGATTTCCCTTTCCTTCTCTGCTATTAATTTAACGGCCACACTTTGAACACGACCTGCACTCAATCCGCCACTCATACCTATTTTTCTCCAAAGTACCGGGCTTAATTCAAAGCCTACTAGCCTATCTACTACCCGCCTGGCTTGCTGCGCATTCACCAGATTCATATTGATGGTTCGAGGGTTTTTAACGGCTTTTTCTATGGCAGGTTTGGTGATTTCGTGAAAAACAATTCTTTTAGTAGTTACCGGATCTAATCCCAACACCTCTGCCAAATGCCAGGAAATACTTTCTCCTTCGCGGTCCTCATCCGATGCAAGCCATACTTCATCACTTTTTTTGGCAATACTTTTCAATTCTTTCACCACCCGTTCTTTATCTGCTGGTACAATGTATTTGGGTTTAAAGTGATTGTTGATATCAATGCCCATATCATTCTTCTCTAGGTCCCGAATATGTCCAAAACAACTTTTTACCTCGAAGTCTTTTCCTAAAATACCTTCGATGGTTTTAGCTTTCGCGGGGGACTCAACAATTAATAAATTCTTCGCCATAATCAACAGTCTATTTTGTGCTTTTCCCTCAAGGGAAGTAGTTACAGATTAAATTTTTATTCAAATTTCCAGCAGCCGGGGATTGCACAAATATACATTTATACACCATATATTATAAAATATCTATAAATGTTATTGGCCGCGATTTGAATTGCAATATTACTTTAAAATTGAAAATTTAAAATAATTCTTCTAAAAAAGTCCATTTAGAAGCTATTTTACAAAAAATCAATTATTTCATTTTTGATATGATTATCTCTGTAAATTTTTTTGTGTCCAAGGCCTTTGGTGATAATAAACCGAATGTTTGGAAAATGCTGCTTTTTTACAAGCAAAGCATCTGCCAATGGCGTAATATCATCGTCTTCATCATGAATCCATAGTACGGATGCCGCAATTTGTTGCATCGCTCTTTTTATAGAGAACCATTCGCTTGGGTGACCACTTTTTTCAAAAATGATGTTATCAAATTCCTTTCTTACCGCTGCATTTTGTATGTGTAGCATAGTAAATGCAGCATCAATTGCAGTAGAGGTTTCTGTAGCTGGTGCTATTAATACAATATGGGTTTCAGCATTGTGAATTGTTTTTTCAATAGCAAGGCTTAGGGCTATTCCGGCAAAAGAGTGGGCTATATACCCTTTGATAGGTCCATACAACTCAACTACGCTTCCTATCATTTCACTATATTGAATGGCATTGATTGTATCTCCTTCGCTGCTGCCATGGGCTGGAGCATCAAAGGCTATCACTTGGTAGCCTTTTGCCATTAAGGGTGCGATATAAACATGGAATTTATGAGCTGCAGAACCAAATCCATGTAAAATTAAAATTGTGTGAGGCTGGCCAGCGTTCCATCGAAAGCCGTTTACTTTTAATCCATTCAATTCAAATTGAAGTGCTTCTGCCTGTTCAAAAATGGCGGGTGTCCTTGCTGCTGATTGCATAAATGGGGTACAAAATAATTCAAATGCTTTTTCTGCAGCCATTCGTTTTGAAACAATTGTAAGAAACCTAAATTTTGTTCGGATGTACCCAATTGCTAATTTTTGCTTTAATTTCATTGAAACAAAGATACAGAATGAGAGTAGTAATTGTTGGAGCAGGTAATGTAGCCACCGTTTTCGGAAGATTAATGGCAGCTGCTGGCCATGAAATAATACAAGTAATTAGCAGTACTATTTCTAGCGCACAATCGTTGGCGATAGAATTGGGATGCTCATTTTCCGATAATTTGGAAACTTTGGATCACAGGGCCGACATATATATTGTAGCAATATCCGATCATGCGTTACAGCAAATTCAGGGTTCCATTTTTTTAGGGGATAAATTGATCGTTCATACAGCAGGTTCAGTTTCCAAGCAGGTGCTAAGTACTATTTCCACTCAGTTTGGAGTGTTATATCCATTGCAGAGTTTGCGAAAAGAGCAAATTGGAGGGCTATCACCGATTCCGTTGCTAGTTGACGCTAATAATCACTCTGCTCTTACTGCCATTGAGAAATTCGCATTCTCTTTGTCATCAGTTGTATATAAAGTTGAGGATGAACAGCGTTTTTGCTTGCATCTAGCGGCGGTAATAGTTAATAATTTCACCAATCATTTATATACGCTTACTGCTGAATATTGCAATCGTGAGGGCGTCGATTTTAACATGCTACAGCCGATTATTGAAGAAACAGCTTTGCGACTAAACGCGCAGCTCCCGGGCGATGTCCAGACTGGACCTGCCATCAGAGGTGATCGATCGACTTTGGAAAGACATATGCTGGCGCTTTCAAATCACCCTGAACTGAAAATAATTTATCAAACTTTTACTGAAAGTTTATTAAAAAGCAGAATGAAGTAAAAACGCCTACTTCAGCATGATAATAAATGGTCTTTTAAACTAAGTTTTCCTCAATTGGTAATTCTAAAGTAGGTTTGCATCCCGAACTTCGCAAAATATGTATACGATCACTTATCAATTTGAGCAAAAAGGCTGCTCACCTATTACCCTTGAAAATATTGAAGAAGGGCAATCTTTATTAGAAGTAGCACTTAAACATGACATAGACCTGCATCATAACTGCGGCGGTG
>CANJDY010000230.1 GCA_947472635.1 Chitinophagaceae bacterium | reverse complement strand
TTTGACGATGCGTTCGAAATGTAAATTCATTGGTAATCAAAATAATTAGCATCAAAGCAGGCAATAGCAATAGCCATCCGGAAGCATAGCTAGTCGTTTGCCAGGTTTTGTCAAATTGAAAAGGCGAAAATTTTCCCGTTAAAATAACCGCCTGCGACTGACTAATTATATTTTTATTTACAATAAAAATAATATAATTAACAGTTACCACTCCAATGGCAAAAAAACTGCTTAGAATAATAAAAGCAGTATAATTTTTTATTTTTAGCCACTCTACCTTCAATAATGTGATCATATTATCGGTTTATTATTAATTCGTTAATTCCATAAACTTTGACTCCAAACTTTTTCTTTTTAACTGCAAATGATTCAACACAATACCTTCATTAAAAAAGTGTCGGTTAATCCCTTCTAGATTGATAGTCCCGATGGGATAAAAAAGCTGTATCAGGTTGTCTTCCACCTTCATGCTAGTATAACCGGAAAATTGCTCAACAGACAATTGCAATGCGGATAAATTAGCTGCGCCAATTTCTACTATATCTTCATTGGCCAAAATTTCATTTACACCGCCGGTAGCCACTAGTTCACCCTTTTTTAATATCGCCACATGGGTACACACTTTTTCTACCTCATCCAATAAATGACTTGCCATAATGATGGTGGTACCTTCTAATTGTAATTTTTTAATCAGCGCCCTTATTTCAGCAATACCCACAGGATCTAATCCATTGGTCGGTTCATCTAAAATCAACACTGAAGGATTCCCCAATAGGCAGGAAGCAATTGCAAGTCGCTGTTTCATTCCCAAAGAAAAAGTACTAAATCGAGATTTTTTTCTATGCGTAAGATTGACCATTTCCAATACCCTAGGAATATCTTCTACCCCCCTACCTTTAATTGCCGCTGCAATATGTAAATTTCGTTCGGCCGATAAGTAATGATAAAAATTGGGGGTTTCTAAAAATGTCCCTATTTGCCTTCGATGTATTTCACTCGGAACTTCACCCAACAATTTATAAGTGCCTGAAGTTGGTTTTAATATATCCATAATGATCCCTAACATAGTCGTTTTGCCGCTACCGTTAGGACCCAGTATTCCAAAAACTGACCCTTTGGGCACATTAAAACTCACCCCCTTCAAGGCCTGTACCGACCCGTAATTTTTGTGGATATTTTCTATAGAAAGAATTGACATACTACGAATGAATAGTTAGTTTTTGAATGCAATAAAAAGTCAGACAACATTTTCGGCAAACTGTATTTTAATTCCTTAGAGGCCTACCAGTTTTCAGCACGCTTTGAATTCTTTCCAGGGTTTTCTTTTCTCCCGTAAGACTCAAGAAAGCCTCTCTTTCAAGATCCAATAGATATTGTTCGCTAACCATTGTAGGTTCACTTAAATCCCCTCCACACATTACATAAGCCAATTTTTTAGCAACCGTTACATCATGCTCGGTGGCATAATTTCCCAGCCGCATACCATTGATACCTGCTAGCATGGCACCCAAAGCTCCCCGACCCAATACCTTAATATCTGTACGTTGTACCGGCATTACATATCCCTCTTCATACAAACTAATAACCGCATTTTTTCCTTCTGCGATTCTTCGACCTAGGTTCATACTCACTGCGTCTTTTCCTTTTCTGTAAATACCCAAATCGTATGCTTCCTGTGCAGAAGTAGCCACCTTAGCGGTAGCAATGGCAAGGAATCGATTTTGCAGCGTGATCGTATCCACCTCACCATCATGGGTTTCATCAGCAGCCCGCAAAACAAATTCTTTAGTACCCCCGCCTCCAGGAATTACCCCAATGCCTACCTCCACCAAACCGGTGTACGTTTCGGCTGCAGCAATTACTTTATCGGCGTGCAAACAAATTTCACATCCCCCACCCAAAGCCAATCCATGAGGTGCCAATACAACCGGAATTCCGGAATAGCGTACCCGCATCATCGTATTTTGAAACATCCGAATTGCCATATCGATCTCATCATAATCCTGCTCAATCGCCAACATAAATATCATACCTACATTGGCTCCGGCACTAAAATTGGCTCCCTCGTTAGCAATCACCAAGCCTTTGAATTTTTCCTCGGCCAATGAAATGGATTTTTGAATTCCTTCCAGCACTTCTCCTCCAATACTACCCATTTTGGTATACCACTCTAAACCAAGCACGTCATCCCCCAAATGATAGGTACGGCATGCACTATTTTTCCAAACAGTTTGTCCAACAAAATTTTTCATCACAATAAATGCTGTTCCTCCAGGCATTTCTTTATAGGACTTAGTTGGAATGTCATAGAATAAGCGCTTACCATTTTCCAATTTATAAAAACTGTTGATTCCAGCAGCTAACATCTCTTCCACCCAAGGTGCAATTTTATATCCTGCGTCTTTCATTGCAGCCAAGGTTTTAGCAACCCCCAACACATCCCAACTTTCAAATGCGCCAATCTCCCAGCCAAATCCAGCCATCATGCCATCATCCAGCCTGTATAATTCATCCGAAATTTCCGGTACCCTATGAGAGATATAAGCAAATAGATTATAATGAAATAGCCGATAAAACTCTCCCGCCTTATCCGTACCGGCACAAAGCGCCTTGATTCTTGTTTTTAAATCATCAATAGGCTTGGCAGCTTCCAAAGTCGCAAATTTTGGCTTTTTACGCGGCTCATATTCCATTGTAGCTAGGTTCAACACATGGATTAGCTTTTCACCCTTTTCGGATGGAGGCATTTTCTTGAAAAAACCTTGTTTCGTTTTATCACCCAACCATTTATTTTCCACCATTTTACTCAACCAAGCAGGAATCACAAATTGATCCCTAGCCTCATCTTGCAGACAATTCTCAAATACCCCATTGGCCACTTTTACCAACGTATCAATCCCTACCACATCCGCCGTTCTAAAAGTAGCAGATTTAGGTCTGCCAATAATTGGCCCAGTCAACGCATCAATTTCATCAATGGTCAATTGCAGTTTTTCCATGGTATTCATAATGGCCATCATACCAAATACGCCAATACGGTTAGCAATAAAAGCCGGCGTATCCTTACACAGTACCGTTGTTTTACCCAAAAATAAATCTCCATACTGCATTAAAAAAGCAACTACTTCCGGATCTGTGTCTGGAGTAGGTATAATTTCTAGTAACCTCAAATAGCGAGGAGGATTAAAAAAATGAGTACCGCAAAAATGCTTTTTAAAATCAGCACTTCTTCCTACTGTCATCAGATGAATGGGAATACCGGATGTATTGGAAGTAATTAAAGTGCCGGGGGTACGAAATTTTTCCACTTCAGAAAAAATGGATTGTTTGATGTCTAGCCTTTCCACCACCACTTCAATTATCCAATCATAGGAAACAATATCTTTCATATTATCCGTAAAATTTCCCGTCTTAATCCGCTTTGCAACGTCTTTGGAAAAAACTGGCGAGGGGTTGGATTTTAAGGCAGCTGTTAGTGCGTCATTCACTATTTGGTTTCGCTGGGCAGTGGATGCCTTTTCAGCATCGGCAGCAGGTGATAACATATCCAATAACAATACCTGCAGACCGATACCTGCAAAATGACAGGCAATTCTACTTCCCATAACACCACTTCCCAATACGGCCACTTTTTTTATAATTCTTTGCATAATGATTGTTTTATCCCAATAGGGTTGAGAAATTAGTTAGTTAAACAACTATTTTCATTATCCGAAATTAAGCCTTTTTCTAAAAGCATCATAAAAAATAAAAACAGGCCCTAAAAGCCTGTTATTATCGGGCAAACCCGCTATGCTAAAATTTTATAAAAGCATTGTTGAACAAATAACCCAGCGCATTAAAAATGCTTGTTTGGAGCAGGTTGCAGTATATTAACTCACCCCACTTCCACTTTCAATTACAGTGGAGGGGCTCACAAAATGAAGTTTACCTGATTTGTCTTCCGCCATCAAAATCATTCCATTGCTTTCAATTCCCCTCATTTTCCGAGGTGCTAGATTGGCCACCACTACCACTTGCTTGCCGATAATATCTTCTGGGGAAAAATGCAGGGCAATACCACTTACGATGGTACGCACTTCAATTCCCATGTCTACTTCTAGCTTTAATAATTTATCTGCTTTGGCAACTTTTTCAGCAGATAAAATAGTTCCTACTTTTAGGGCTATCTTGGAAAAATCATCAAAATTAATTTCAGCAAAAACCTTCTCATCGGCTGTTTTCAAAGCCAGCCCTTCTGATGAATCCGGTGAGGCTTTTATTTCAACAGCATTAGTGGGAGCTGCTGGTTGATTCTTTTCATTGTCCATTTTAATTTGTTGGCTTTTTAATTTTAATTTTTCAACCTGCTCCGCCACCTCCGAATCCTCTATTTTTCTAAACAACAATTGGGGTTCTCTCAATGAATACCCAACACTCAATAATTTAGAAGATCCAGCATTTTCCCAATCCAGTATTTTATCTACCACCTTCATCATATGGCACATTTTTTTGGCTGCAAATGGAAGGAAGGGATTTACAAATACTGCAAGATTAGCGGTCAACTGTAAAGAGAGATGCAAGCAGTTGTCAATACTCTTTTGCGCTTCAGGCGTAGGTTGCCCATTATCGCCGAGTTGCTTGGCAACAATCCATGGTTGCTTATCCTGCATGTATTTATTTCCCTTTCTGGCTAGGTCAACCACTTCATATAATGCATCTCTGAATTTATAGCCATCTAGCAATTTTTCTATGCGTAGTTTGGCATTGGCGATTTCAGTAAACAAAGTTCTATCTGCATCATCAACAATATCTGCATGAAGGGGCGGCACTTTTCCCTTGCACAATTTATGCATGAGCACAAAGGCCCTGTTCACAAAATTTCCAAAAACATCTACCAACTCACCTTTGACGGAATCTTGAAATCCCTTCCAAGTAAATTCGCTGTCTTTCGTTTCAGGAGCAATTGCTGTTAAATAATATCGCAGGGCATCCACCATTTGGTCGCCCCCATTTTCCTTCTTCACAAAATCATTGATGTAGTCATCCATTTCAATGCTCCAGCCACGACTGGTACTCATCTTGTCGCCTTCCAAATTCATGAACTCGT
>CANJDY010000229.1 GCA_947472635.1 Chitinophagaceae bacterium | reverse complement strand
TGCTGTTGGGTGGCCCTTTTAAAAGTATCCGCCATGGTCATAAGCATCTGGTAGTAAAAATCGGCCATTTCATCCATCATCATATCTTTTGTCCAAAGATCAATGCGCATGGCAGTTTTATCTGCGCCGTCCCAAAATGCAATGCACATCGCTTTGGCTTTTTGTGCCATATCAGCCGTGCTATCTGACGCCCTCCAGTTGATCTGTTCAGGCACTTTATTCGGATCTAATAATACGTCAATTGTAATGGTAGACTGGTTCATATAATGATTAGCTAATTTATGGTGGCAAAGGTAATCTCTTTACAATGGAAACAACCAGCTATTCGACCATTTGAATTGCTTATTTAAATCAAAATAGCCGTTAGCGGCCGTCTATTTCCTTCCTTTTTTGGCAAAAGCCAATACGGATTTCCACCATTTGCTGTTCAATTTTTCATTCCTAGTTGTATTACTTATTAATTTTCCACAGGCTATTAATTCGGCACGTTTGCTTTCATCTTTAAAAAGAAGCATCATTTTTTCAGCAATATCTTCAAAATTGGAAGGGTCTACATAAAGTGCAGCATCTCCAAGATTTTCTCTTAAAACATCTAATTGACTGCAAATTACCGGTACTTCGCATTGTATCGCACGCAATGGTAATACTGCTGTTTCAGCATAGTAGGCAGGATAAATGAAAGCATATGCCCCCGCAGTGATATTTGCCAACTCATTTTCTGGCAAGTCGATTAATAATCGGACATCCCTTCTGTATTTATAAGTATTGAAAATTTTATTAAAGGGGTTGTTCGATTGGAGTGAGCTGGCGGTAATCACTAACTGCATATTACTTTGTTGCCTAGTTTTGAAAAATGAATACGCTTTCAATAAGTTTACCAGATCGAACTGCGGATGAATTTCACCACTAAATAAAAAATATTCTTTCCCGTCGACATATGATTTTTTTACAGTTTCTTTTTCTCCCCAGTATATTGGCTGGTAACCTTTTTCCACAGTTAGCGGGAAGATTTTAATTTTATCTTCTTTAATTGAGAACTGCTGTTTAATCTCTTTTGCAATAAAATCTGCAGAAGTTATAATTCCATCCGCTTTTTTTAAAAAATCAGGCAATTTTTTCTTTAAAAAACCTCGTTGTTTTTTCGAAAAATGCAGGGGAAAATGCAGGAAAGATAGGTCGCTCAAAAAAATCCATTGAGGGACCGAAGTACGCATAGAACATGCTACGCCAGTATTGATTAATATCGACGGCTTATGCTTTTGAACAATGCCGGGTAGGGTATAATCCAACCAATACTTTCGCATCCAGCGGTTATTAGTAATGGGTGCCGAAATGAGGTGAACAATATTATTCGAAGTATTGAGGGGTTCTTCAGCTTCTGCAGTGGTAATGAAAATAAATTGGTGTTCTGGATGGCTTGCTGCTACCCCAACTAAATACTTTACATAAAAGTCATTGCTGGAAGAAGGAAGGTACTGGTTTGCATTAATGGCGATAATCATTCAGTCTAAAATAGTTGTAAGAAGGTAAGTAATTATGGAAATGCTTTTTGGGTAGTTGTATAAAAAAGGGCGGATTATATTATTTAAGCACTTTCATCTTTACAGTTTCAATTCTAGTATCGGTAACATTCAATATATCGAACTGGTAATTGCCAACTGTAAAGGTCTCTTTTTGTTTTGGAATTTCATCCCTATTTTGTATGATGAATCCGCTGAGGGTTTCTGTTTCCTCGCTATCAGGAAAATTCAATTCATATTTTTCAGTGATATAATCCAGCTCTAGCCGCCCACTAAAAATAAATTCATTTGGGGTCAATTGTTTTTCGACCAATTCTTCGGTATCGTATTCGTCCCTAATGTCTCCAAAAATTTCTTCCAATAAATCTTCCATTGTTACAATGCCAGCAGTGCCTCCAAACTCATCCACTACCCAGGCAATACTTTTCCTTTCCTTACTGAACTTGGTCATTAGATCGGTTGCACTCATGCTTTCAGGGATGGTGGGTATCGGCAGCAAAATAGCTTGAATATCCAGTGGGTTTTTGAATAGGTCTAACTGGTGGATGTACCCAACGATATTGTCTATATTTTTATCAAATACTACCAGTTTGCTTAATTGGGTTTGTATGAACCGATCTTTTACTTTTTCAATATCGGTATGAATATCTACGCCATCAATTTCTTTTCTGGGCACTAGGCATTCCCTTATTTTTTTATCACTAAGGGATAGCGCATTTTCAAACAATTCTTTATTGATTTCGGTAGTGTCTTCTTCGTCGTGATTTTTACTTTGCTGAACAAAATGCTCTAAATCAATTTTTGAAAAAACATCCTTTTTTTCATTCAGTTTTACATTAAAAATGTATTTGAGCATCCATTCTGCAATATCTACAAAAAAAGTTGCCGTACTCGAAAATGCTTTGAAGAAAAAATGGGTTAAATAAGCAATAAATCCACTGCTAAGAATGGTTTCATTTTTTGCCCTGAAATAAGCTTTGAAAATAAATTCGAAAAAGAGCAAACAAAAAGTAGAGGCAATGGTTTCTATAATAAGGTGTAAATAAGGATTGGTAATATTCCAGCTATAATCACCTATTTGGTTATGCCATACACCCGACATGAAGTTGCTCCAAAATAATCCATAGATCACTAGCATTACATTGAAACCAATGAGTGTGGTGCCTATAAAACGGGCTGGCTTATCGGCATATTCTCCCCATACTCTTCCGCTGTAGGTGCCCTTTTTTTTCCTTAGCTCAATCGATAATTTATTGGCAGACACAAAGGCCATTTCAACACCTGATAAAAAACCAATCAGTAGCAAAGAAAGTAATATTGCAAAAAGTGCTATCCAGTCCATATGGTAAATGTAATTAAGATCATTGATTTTTTAGGCAAACAAATTATTGGCGAAGGAAATGCTCAATGATAACCGTCGCCTCATCACAGGCTTTTGGTAAATCATCATTTATAATTTGCCGGTCAAAATGGTCCTTAAAAGATATCTCATAGGCAGCCTTATTAATCCTTGCCGCCAGTGATTCCGGATTTTCTGTGCCCCTGCTCTCCAGCCGTTTTTTCAACTCATCTACCGAAGGGGGTTCAATGAACAAAGTGATGGAAGATTCGGGATATTGTTGTTTTACATGAATGGCACCTTTAACATCAATATCCAATACCGGTATTTTTCCTTCCTCCCAAATTCGTTGTAATTCACTATGAAGGGTGCCGTAATATTTCCCTTCATACACCATTTCCCATTCCACAAACTCATTGTGCTGAATTTTTTGTTTAAAATTATCCTCACTCATAAAGTAATAGTCAATCCCATTTTTCTCAGTGCCCCTTGCCTCCCTAGTGGCAGCGGATATGGAAAAAGCCAACTGTGGAAATTGTTGCATCAGGTGCCGGGTAATGGAAGTTTTTCCAGAACCAGAAGGAGCCGTTATAATGATTATCTTATTTTGAATAGCCATGTGCAAAGAAAGGAAAGAAAAGTCAAATCCGGATAAGCATAGGGCATTTCTTTGCGCCTGCTTATAGTCAATCGTCAACGGCTACTTTTCTTTTTGATTGTAATTAAATAAAGTTACCGGTACACCTGTTCCATTGTTTTTATAAAAGTTGGTGCTAATAGCCCTTGCTGTTTTAGCTATTGCTTACAATATCACTTCTTTTTATATCTGCCCCTAGTTGCTGCAGGCGTGTATCAATATTTTGATATCCTCGATCAATTTGCTCAATATTTTGGATAACACTTTTGCCTTCTGCACTTAATGCGGCTATCAGTAGGGCTACGCCGGCACGTATATCGGGACTGCTCATAGTGATTCCTCTTAATTTTTGCTCCCTTTCAAGTCCTATTACTACTGCACGGTGGGGGTCGCATAAAATAATTTGAGCACCCATGTCAATGAGTTTGTCTACAAAAAACAGCCGGCTCTCAAACATTTTTTGGTGAATCAATACACTTCCTTTTGCCTGTATAGCTGTTACCAATACAATGCTTAAAAGATCGGGTGTAAAACCGGGCCATGGGTGATCATAAATCGTTAGCACTCCCCCATCCATGTATTTTTGAATTTCATATAATTCTTGTGCAGGAATATGAATATCATCTCCAGGAAAGTTCATTTGAATACCTAATTGCTGAAATCTTTCAGGAATAATTCCTAAGTGTTCTACTCCTGCATTTTTAATAAGTATATCACTTTGTGTCATGGCAGCTAGGCCGATGAAGCTACCTACTTCAATCATATCTGGCAAAATGCGGTGGTCGGTACCTCCCAATACATCAACTCCATGAATAGTAAGCATATTGCTTCCAATGCCGCTGATTTTTGCACCCATCCGGTTGAGCATTTTACAAAGTTGCTGAAGATAGGGCTCGCAGGCTGCATTGTAAATGGTAGTGACTCCTTTAGCCATCACGGCGGCCATTACAATATTTGCGGTACCTGTTACACTAGGCTCTTCAAGTAAAATGTTGGCTCCTTTTAGTTCCTTGGCCGCTAAATAAAAAAATCCATCGGAATTGTATTGAAAGGAAGCCCCTAATTTTTCAAAACCAATAATATGGGTATCCAGTCTTCTGCGGCCGATTTTATCGCCACCCGGTTTTGGGATATAGGCTTTTTTAAACCTCGACAACATAGGGCCTGCAAGCATAACTGACCCCCTCAGCTTTCCACTTTTTTTATGATACTCCTCACTGCTCAGATAATCAACATCTACATCATCTGCCTGAAAAGTACAGCTGTTTCTGCTAGTCCTATCAATCTTGACTTTCATTTCTGCCAATAATTCTATCAGCAGGTTTACATCAATGATATCGGGAATGTTATCGATCTGTACTTTTTCTGAAGTAAGCAGTACTGCAGAAATAATTTGTAAGGTTTCGTTCTTCGCACCCTGGGGTATAATTTCACCGGAAAGTCTTTTTCCTCCGCAAACTTCAAATGAGCTCATCTTGGATGATCAATTTAAATATGGATGATATAAAAATAAAAGCCCCAACGTTTGGTAACTGTTAGGGCCATGCTTACTAATAGGTTTTTCAATACCTGTTGAAAGGATTGCCTATTGGCAATTCTCTGCA
>CANJDY010000228.1 GCA_947472635.1 Chitinophagaceae bacterium | reverse complement strand
GGTGAATGGTCAATGGTGAATGGACAATGGGCAATGGTGAATGGTCAATTGTGAATAGGCAATCTTATTTGATTTGGGATTGGATTCTTTTTGCCTGGATATTTGCGTTTACTGAAAGCTCCTTCATTTGATACTATTTCTAGCAATTTTTCTCAGACTTTTCTCCGAATTGGTCTATTCTTCCTGGATACGTTGCGGTGACAATCTTATTCTTTCCTAAATAATTTTTACCAACTTAAGTCAAAGTCTAAGCTTCAATAAACTTTGACTATTGCCGATTGTCCATTCACCATTGCCCATCCTCCATCCAGCCTATATACAAGGCTTTTCTACAAATAGATTGTTTGTTTTTTATTAAATGTTATAATTTTATACTAGTTGGTTGTTTAAAATCCAGCATTTCAACTTGTTTTCTCCTCAATACAGGGAAGTCAATTCCTGAAAGAATGGTTTATCAATACTACAAAAGCTGTTTTTGGGACTACCAAATAGGGACAATTCATATTTAACAATTTGATAATCTTATTCATAAGTCAACTTAAATGAGTTTTGAATGTTAGGATTTGGAGGTTTTTTACTAAAAAGTTGCAGCATATTAAAATTAGGTATTTGCTGGATTAAACTTATTTATAATGTAACCATCTAATGTTACTATCGATCAGTCAATCTAAAACTTAGCGCCCATTAAATATCAGTATACATATTTGAAAAACGTATCGTTTCTTTTGAAAGCAGCCCTTCTGTTGGTTACTGTTTTTGCTTTTGGTCAAACTTGGGCCCAGCTGCCTCCATTGTCTGGGGGGCAGCCCGTTGCAAGGCTTGATACAGCAGCATCAACTCCGCTTAATATTTTGCCGTATTTAAATTTTAGTGCGGCCATGCTTGGTATCATTACCCTGTTTGACCTGTTGATCAGGTTCAAACGACCCTTACTCCTAAAGTTTTATTTCGCCAGTTTTGTGACTTTTTTTATTGGAATCAATGGAATCATTTTTTTTGGCTTGAAAACTCCAGCTACATTGGTTTTTCTATTCATTTTCAGGTCTATTTCAATGGTTTTTCTCATTTTGATAATGACTAGCCTGTATCTCTCACCTAAAAAACGATGGATTTATTTTCCTGTTGCATTGATTATTGGGGTTGCATTATACGCTTCGGTTACCCTTTACCTTAATTTTGACACGCTGAATGTGGAAGTTATTTCGCTAAATGTCGATGCTAAAATTTACCATTACCTCAACAGTGCGCTTCTATATTTGCTCCCCTTTCGGGCAATAACACTAGCCGTGCTGCTTTTTACCGTCATTCGGCTTACCTTTCTTATTATAAAGAGCTCGTCTTCTGCTAATATTTATTTTAAGCAAATCATTCGGTGGACCTACCCCCTATTATCGATTGGAATACTTCAATTGATCTTATTCATTTCTTCTTTAATATTTCAAATAGACAGCAGGGTTTTGAATGCAATTGTAATTGTGGTAACTGTATATAGCTTTTTAATAATATTATATCGACCAGTATTTTTGAATTCGCACAGTTTACGCCTAACACTGGGAGAGGTATTTTCTAAAAAACAAGGGTTACGGTTGACAGAATCAAATTTTATAACCCCCTTTTTTAAGGAGCAATATTATTTACAGCAAACTGCCACATTGGAAGATTATGCCATGAAAGTTAAGATCCAGTCAGCAGAGGATTTACAAAATTTAGTCATAAAGGAGTACAAGATGAGTTTTAGTAATTTGGTTAACCAGCAAAGGGTTTTTTATATCATCGCCTTATTGGATCACCCAAAATATAGGGATTATTCTATTGATGCACTAGCCCAAGAAGCGGGTTTTAGTTCCCGAAGCCATTTGTACAAGCCCTTTAAAAAGTTCCATGGAGGAACACCTTCAGATTATATATCAACTATAACCAAGTGATTATTAGTGTGTCATAATTTTTTACTTCGTTTCTTCTCAGTTTACGATGATTTTTTGTTGTATGGGATTTAAGTGCCGAATTTGTATGCTTTAACCTAAGCGAATTGGTTAAATCGGTTGAAAATAAAAAGAAATTTATTTTCGCCCTTACAGAAATCTAACAAAATCATTCTATGAAAAAAAGGAGAAAGCTCGACATTTTCAATCTCTTTTACAGTGGTGCGGCGGTCATCATCCTGATTGGGGTTATTGCAAAACTACTGGAGTGGGAGGTACAGGATTTCTTTATGACCCTGGGCTTAAGTATCGAAGCCCTTGTATTTGCGGTATCGGCCATTAAGTTTGTGGAAGTAGAAAAATCCGTAGGTGCAACAGAAGCCACCCTATCTAAAGTGGCTGAAGGCCTAGGTTCATTGCAACCAATGGGTGGCGGTAGTTCAAATGCGCCTTATATCAACATTCAAACATCGGAGCCCAAGACCTTTTCAACGGTGAGCTATGACCAACCAAAGACGGATATTCCGAATTTTGAACCTGAGCGTCCCAATTTTCAGCCTTCTGGAAACCTTTCTATTGAAATCAAAACCCCTAGTAACGGCGAATTACCCATTACAACTGTTGTACCCGTTGCAACCCCCGTTGCTTTGCCAGTTAGTAATAGCACGCTTCCTCAAGCCAATACTTTATTACAATTAGAGCAGTTAGACATTCTTAGTTTGTCGAAAGAACTATTTTATCAGCCAGAGTGGAGCAAACTAAATAATGAGGAATACACTCAATTGATCCAATTATTTAAAAGAATATTTGATAAAAAAATTCCTAGCAAGGAAGCTTTGCCTTTCCTGACACAGTCGCTGATTAATTTGCCTAGTTCCCCTATTTCGGACCTGGTAATTCCAAAACCAGCTAGCATCACCTTGGACGAGATTACTTTATTGTGCAAAGCTAGTACCGTGGCTAAAATGGAAGGGATTTTTAACCAATTCATTTTCGATAAAAATGCCAGCGAACAATTTATTAGAACCAAAAAGAAGAGTGAGATTCAAATATTTGGCGGTGAGGCTGAAAATATTCTGGTGCACGCAAATGCATTTTATCCCTCCACACTAATACCATCTCCCGTAGCAGATGGAATTGAAACATTGATTGCATGTAAAAATAAGAACCTACTCAATTATTTGATTGATAGTTGGGATGGTAGCTCAGAAGAGGAGGTTGCTTCATTAGCGGATATTTTGACAACAACGGATGATGTATTAAAGAAAAAGGCATTGCAGCGCTTTAAAAAATTGACATATGTTATAGAAACTGATCTAGGGTACTCTTTGCTTAAGTCTGCGGTTAAAATCGCTACTTCTATGTCAGATTTGTTAGAGGCTAAGCAATTGGTTAAAAAAACGCTTTCTATTGCAATAGACCAAGAAACGACTATTACCTTGGATGATGTAGTGAATTTCCATTCCGATATTATGCACTTCGGTCCCAATAACGAGTACAGTGTGCTATTGAGCGATATTTTCTTAAAAGGAGAGCTGAATTACTTGAAATTGATTAGGGCAATAGTGGATAAATTATTCCAGGAAGGTATTAGCGCTAAGCCAAAGTTGAATGAAATATTTGACCTAAAAGAGGGGGATAGTAAAAAAGAAATATTTGATAAACTGAATTACCATCTCAGCAAAACCAATACGGTAGCAAGTGGATCGCAACTTGCCTTTAATCTACTGTATAAGCAGTACAGTTAGTTGGTCGAAAAAAAAATAAATTATGGCTGCACACGTAGATGTTAAGAGATACCAGATCATAAGTCTGTTATACATCATTTTTATTTGTTTTTCTGTATTGAATATCAAGGTTTCCTTGCTTGATTCAAACACGTATGCTATCAAATCATTTGAGTCGATAGAGGAAGAGGTACAGAAAAAAATTACCATCAGCAAACTTATTGCTGTTAATAATGATGCAAAACTATCGCTAAGCCCTAAAGCAAAAAGCTATTTATTGATCAGCGCTAGGCTTTCAAAAAGCCACGAGGTAATAGCTGCCTTAATTGAAAAAGTGCACGTGGATTTAAAAAAGCTGAATGAAACAGTTTATACCCAATTTAACAATAGGAATAAAACAGAAAAAATATTAAGATCTAAGGGGGGACTTACTGTTTTGGAAGAGGACATGTTTGGGCTTACAGAATTTATAACTAAATCCCCTTTCAAAATTGTCACCAAATTAACTGAACTGGTGCCACTTCGTAAAGAAATTATCACATTGAAGGGTAAAAAAACCAAGTGGGAAGACTATTTATTTATTCATAAACCGACAGCCATCAGTTTTATGCAGTTGGTTAGAATAAGGTTATTGATCTTACAAACCCAGCTGGAATACCAAGAGGCTGCACTGAGCGAAATCGGATATTTGCCTACCTATTTTTCTAAGATGGATGAAAAATTATATGTTTTAAAATCTTCCGTTAAAGAGTACTCAGAAGACCAGATTATTCAGCCAGGTCAAAAAGTGATCAGTGTCAATGACCAAGTTTTTGATGATCTGTTTCAAAAAATATTACGCTCACTGCGCACGGAAAACATTTTTGTAGGATTAAATAGCACGGTGTTAAATGAGTTTGGATTTCAAATGGGGAAAGACTTTGATGTAGAGATTGAGCCAACTGTGCCAATAAAAAAAGTAAATGATAGCTACACGGTTTTATTCAATAAAAGCGGAGAGTACACCTTCAAATTTTTCGATTTGAGAAAAGGTGCCAAAAAGATTTTGTTCGACAAACAGATTAGGGTTAACGCTTTACCAGAGCCGGTGGTGAAAGTAAAAGGGGATAATTTAAACCGCTATTCCATTAGTGTTAAAGATTTACTTTCTGCTGAGCGGTTGGAAGGGCTGCTGAATATTAATAACCTGAATTATTTTCCAGGAAGAATCAATAGCTATAAAGTGATAAGGGTTCATAATGGAAAGGAAGAGGAGTCGGTTAGTAATTATGGAGAATTATTTCAGTCTCCTACACAAAAGGTAATGAGCGCGCTTAAGAAAAATGACTTTTTAATTTTTGATAATATCAATATTGCATTGGTTGATGGATCGACTAGGCTTCCAGCCCCGATTATCTACAAAATAACTGATTAATGAAAAACACATTTCTATTAATAACCTTATTTTATTTGGGT
>CANJDY010000227.1 GCA_947472635.1 Chitinophagaceae bacterium | reverse complement strand
CCAAGCGCTTGCCGATTTGCTGAGGGAGTGGATGAAAGAGGCTGAAAAAGTAACTACTCATTTTCAATAAAGTTTCTCTTTAAATATAGTATTTCGTTCAGGGGTTTTTGAAAAGTTGCAAACGAAATGAATTAATTCATTGGTATTTCCACTGCCAGTAACTCAGCGTCTTCGCTGGCGGTTATGGAAAAACTATCTGTCTCTGAAATACCTATAGCGTCCCTTCTCCCAAGTGAAATGTCATTCATTTTTACCGATCCATTCATTACAACCAAATACACTCCATTGCCTTTAAATGCATTGGTATAGGATAAGGAATTGCCTGCTGATAATTTGGTTAGTGAAAAACGTGCATCTTGGTTAATCCATAAAGCCCCATCTTCCTCCCTAGGCGAAACCACCACCTGCCATTGGTTAATTCGGTCAGTTATGTCAAAGCTTCGCTGGTCGTACCGGGGGCTAATGTTTTTTACTTTTGGGAAAACCCATACCTGAAAAAGTGTAACAGGTTCGGTGGCAGATGCGTTCGCTTCGGAATGTTCCACTCCAGTGCCGGCACTCATTATTTGAATATCTCCAGCTTTTATCAGTCCTGCTCCACCTGTACTATCTCGATGTTCTAGTGCACCTGAAAAGGGTATGGTTACGATTTCCATATTGTCATGCGGATGTGTTTGAAATTTACCACCTCCGGCGATGAAGTCGTCATTTAATACGCGCAGCATTCCAAAATGAACTTTATCCGGATTGTAATATTGGCCAAAACTAAAATAAAAATTGGGCTTCAGCCATCCATAATCTGCTGTGCCTCTTTCCGCAGCTTTTTGTACGATTGTTCTCATTATCTTGTATTTTACTATTCAGTGTTTAAACATCAAATAAGGTGCCAAGCAATTGGCATGACAATTATTCCATTCCATGTTGGAGATTGTTCAATACTTTACGCTATATAAAATTTGGCAATTCGAGCTGTTTAAAAACTGGTCATCTCGTTGTAATCAAGCGGGGCAGAATTGTCTTCTTCTCTGTTTTCATTGTATTCGATGATGAAATTATTCCTTCCTTCTCCTGACACCAGTATCATGTATTTTTGTTGTACGAGTTCCAACAAACTTAAAAAAAGAAAGATGGCATGGATGCGGTTTTCACATACATCAAATATTTTTTCAAAAGAAACGGTCTTTTCTTTTCGGCAGGTATCGAGCATAAATTCCCTGCTTTGTTCCATCGTGTAGTTGTATTGTACAACAGTATGGACTGGCTGGTTATTCCGTTCCTTTAGTCGCTGAGCTACTTTTTCAAAAGCTTTCATTAACTTAAAAAGGGTGACCGCTTGGATCTCTGTTCCCTCCCCAAGATCCTCACCAATTTGGGTAAGTTCCTTTTGAAGGTTGCCTCTTTTAATCATCAGCATACGGATTTCTTCCAATTCAGCCATTTTGATGGAGGCTTCCTTAAATCTTTTGTATTCTAGTATTTTGTTGATTAATTCCAGTCTAGGATCAATTTCATTTCCATGAAGGTCAATTTCTTTTCGGGGTATCAGCATCTTGGCCTTGATACGCATCAAAGTACTGATGAATAAAATAAATTCACTGCTGAGTTCAATATTTAGTTTTTCAGAATGGTGGATGAAATCAAGAAAATCATTCGTTATTTTAGTGATAGGAATATTGTAAATATCGAGTTCATCTCTTTCAATAAAAAAAAGCAGCAGGTCAAAGGGTCCTTCAAACTGGTCCAACTTTATCTGGTAAGTAGCCGTATTCAATGTCTTAAAAATTTTATGATAAATGATCGGGGCAAATGTATAGAAACTTATTAGAGAATTACTATTTTGAAGCAATTCAGGTGGTATTGTGGATAATACAGGTAAATTAGGTGGATTTACCGTTTCAGCAATCCTACTCGTCAATTTGGCCCGGTTTGGCAAAATGGCACTGCAAAATAATTATTTTTGTAAAGCATCCCTTATTTCCGTCAGTAACTGATCTGTGGTGGAAGGACCGCTAGGAGTCACAGTTGCCTGCTTTTTTTTAATCATAGCATTCATTGTCTTAACGGTAGTGAAAAGTACCAGTGAAATAATAGCAAATTGAATGATGGCTGCAAGAAAATTACCATATTTAACAGCTCCCCAGGTTAATTTATCTAGGTTTTCAACCTGTGCGGCTTTTAGTGCTGGGGTTAATAATAGCGGAGTTATCACATCGTTTACTAATGAAGAGATGATTGCTCCAAATGCACTGCCGATTACTACCGCCACCGCAAGATCAATGATATTTCCCTTTAGGATGAATTCTTTGAACTCTTTTACAAATCCCATTGTTTAAAAATTTAAGTGCGTAAAATATTGTTTACCAGTAATTGAGTTTAAATATAGTATTTTTTTAATTTGTAAATAGACTTTTTGTTTCAGTAGCAGCTAAATTGACTAGTCAAACTATTTTTCAGCCATTGCCCTTATTTAATTTATTAAAGGCAACTTTGCAGGGTGAATAAAAATCTGCTCAATTGGTTAATCTTTGCGGCACTATCCATTATATGGGGAAGTAGCTTTATTTTGATGAAAATAGGGTTGGATAACCACCTAGGGCCATACCAAATAGCGGCTTTGCGGATAGTTTTTGCAGGATTGGTACTATTACCCACCACCATAAAAAACATTCGGCATATCCCAGGTAATAAGCTCTTTTTAGTTTTTATGTCGGGCACACTGGGTAGCCTGCTTCCTGCTTTTTTATTTTGTTTGGCAGAAGAGGGAATTGAAAGTTCACTTGCTGGTACCCTAAATTGTCTTACACCGATTTTTGTGATTGTAACGGGTGCGCTTTTTTATAATACTAGAACTTCCCGTAATAAAATTATTGGAATACTGATTGCATTTATCGGTAGTTTTTTATTGTTATTTAGTAAGGGGCATATGCAAGAAAGCAAGCACATTATATTCGTTTCTTTTGTTGTATTAGCCGCCTTTTTATATGGGTTTAATGTCAACATGGTGGCAAAGCATTTGCTTCCGATTCCTTCCTTACATATTGCTGCTATTGCACTCTCTCTGAATGCAATTCCTGCCTTGCTGGTGCTGATAGTCAGTGGCTTTTTTAATTTTCCACAGGTTAACCACCAGCTGTTCATTGCGATAAGTGCCGCTGCTTTTTTAGGTATAGTTGGTACGGCATTCGCTAGTATTATTTTCTATACACTGGTTAAGCGAGCAGGAGGGGTTTTTGCCAGTATGGTTACTTATGGAATTCCATTTGTTGCCATTGGATGGGGTGTTTTTTATGGAGAAGTATATAACTTGAAGCAAATAGTTTGCTTATTGATTATTTTATTAGGAGTGTATTGGGGAAATAAGAAAAAGGCTGTTCAATAACAATAAAAAACCTCCGGTTAGCGGAGGTTTTTTATTGAACTAAAGTAAAAATTATTTTGCTTTTTTAGCAGCTTTTACGGGCTTAGCCGACTCTGTAGTTTTTATTTTATCAAACTCCTCAGCGCTTAATACATCCCCAGTCAGCGTAATACTTTTCACCTCATCAATACCTGCAAATTTAACAGTCAGGTGTTTATCAAAATGGCCAGGATTGGCAGCATTATAAGTAGCATTAATCACACCATTTTTGCCGGCTGCGATTGGCTCTTTGGTATAATCGGAAATAGTGCATCCACAGGTAGGATTTGCCTGTTCAATAATCAAAGCTTGCCCACCAATATTAGTAAGGGTGAAAACTCCTTTCGTTGGTACTCCCTGTTTGATATTTCCGAGGTTAATGGTTTCTGATGCAAATTTTGCTACGTCATCTACTTTTTTCTGTGCAAAGCAATTGGTAACAAAAGTGAATAACATGCTTGCCAGTAAGATTTTTTTCATTGTAAGTGTATTTTGTTATTTTATTAATGATGAAAGGACCCAATTTATTGTATAGCTTGTAATATAAAAATTAAATTGCTGGTTATCTCTCTAGGAGGATTTGAAAAAGGGGGGCTTCGCTGTACTATTCAAAAAAGTTCCATTAGTTGTTAAAGCGGTTTAACAGCCCGTACATAGTTCATATTGGTCCTTCGGTCAGGTTCCCTTCCGCCAAAGTTGAAATATTGATTCCAAACAAAATTTCCCATTTCACTGGAACTCCAATAGGAGTTAGTTGAAAACCCACCAATGGTGTTTTTATTAATATACATTGAATTTAGTTCATCTTTCGTTGGCAATCTCCAGCCTTCACCCAATGCTTCACAGGCCTTTTTAGCATCAGCCCAATTCATTTGATTTGGAAAGTCAAATTGAGCTACTTGTAAAGAATATTGAATTGGAATTGGAACAGTCTTGCCGACTATATTTGATTGTGCAGTAGCATTGCTGAAGGAGCCAAACAATAAGGGTACAACAAGCAAAAGCACAATTGGAATAATCTGTTTTTTCATGGCTATTTGGTTTATTTTGGATACAAATTAATGCTTTTTAAGAACTTTTGGCATTTTTTTAAAATATTATTTTACTAATAAGACAGGTGCAATGTTTAAAAATTATACTTATTTGATAGTAGTTAGGGTTGGTGTTTTTCTGCATTACACAAATTAGTGGCATATAATCAGTCTTTTGTATTACTTATAAAACTGTTATATTAGGAGCAAATTTAAAAAAACTGAATAAAATTTTGAAAATTGTTTGTTTGATTACCATATTTTTAACAAACTTCACTAGTATAATTTACTTTTGTTAAATGGATACAGTAAATCCCCATGACACTGCATTGCAAGAAAGGTTGAGTTTTGATCACTTTCGCAATGCAGTATTAAATGATTACCGGATGGCTTGTGAAAGCAGGGAAACTAGCTTAATGGGTCGAAAGGAGGTTTTGACGGGCAAAGCTAAATTTGGCATTTTTGGTGATGGTAAGGAAGTAGCTCAGGTAGCCGTTGCTAAATTTTTCAAACCGGGTGATTTTAGGGCGGGGTATTACCGTGACCAGACTTTTATGTTTGCAGCAGGTGTAGCTACAGTGGAACAATATTTTTCGCAGTTATTTTCTGATCCCAATATTGAGCATGATCCATTTAGTGCTGGCCGTCAGATGAACGCTCATTTTTCTACCAAAATAGTAGATAAAGAGGGTGATTGGCTTGATTTGGTGAATAT
>CANJDY010000226.1 GCA_947472635.1 Chitinophagaceae bacterium | reverse complement strand
TGCGCCGGATCAATGTACATTCTTTTCAACTCGCCCTCCCGCTCATTGATTCTTCTAATGGCTACACAACCAATTAACAGTTCCTGCTCCTTTACCAATATAATACCGCCCTGCGGTGGACTATACATTTTTGGCAAGTCGGCTAATTCTTCCTCAAAATGCTGGAAATCTAAGTTGATGTTGATGTCAGCGGCATAAGCCCTGAACATGCTTACCGCAGCCGCATACTCGCTTGCCGTGCTGGCCAAAATGAAACTACTCATGGTTGAGCTTTTTATTACAAAGGTATACCCCCGCAAAAATTAATATCCCCGCCAGCACCTTGTACAACTCGAGGTTTTCCTTTAAAAAAATCATGGCAATAATGGCCGCAAATATCGGCTGCGAATAAATATACATACCGGTAACTGATGCACCCAGTACCTTGATCCCATATACATTAAAAAGATACGCAAGAAAGGTGCCTCCTATCACAATCAAGCCTATACAACCATATTCTACCCACCCAAAACTAGTCCAGCTAATGGCAGTAAATTCATTCCAACCAAAGGGCAGCACCACAAAAAAACCAAGGGTGAAAATCATGCGCGTTACCTGCACCGGATTGTATTTCAACATCAGCGGCTTTACCAAAATAAAATAAAAAGTATAGGAAATCGCATTTACTAATATCAAGCCATCGCCCAACAACACATTGTCGCCGCTACCCTTGTTTTTACCCAAAGCAATCAACAAAACAGCCCCGACAATACCAAGTCCCAATCCGATAATCTGAAGCCCATTGATTCGCTCTCTTAAAAGCCATGCCGCAAAAATGGTGATTAAAATAGGCGTGGTCAGCATCAGCAACACCGCATGAATGGAGTAGGTAAGCGAAAGCCCTTTCAAAAAAAGCAATTGGTTGATGGCGATGCCGGTCAGCGCGCACAAGGCAAATCTTGGAAGGTCGGCACGAGCAATGGTTGTTTTTACGGGCTTCGCTAAAAATAATAGCCAAAATAAAATAGCCGACACCCCCACCCTAATCAGGTTCATGCCAAAAGGTTGCATAAAATGATGACCCGTCAAGTATTTAACGGCACTCAGGTTAATAGAAAAGAAGATATTAGCACTGAGCAAACCCAGATGCGCTTTCGCTTTTATTTGCACAAAAATAATTGAACCGTAAAGTTGCGTCTTTAAAGTGATTGCACAAATTGATTGACCAGTTTTTTATATTGGTCCATGTCAAACTTAGGTATTTCAACATTAAAATCGGCCGCCAATTTCAATGCATCTGCCAACACAAAATTTTGCTGTGTTGCTGCATAAAAAAATTGTTCTGCCATTAAATGACGCGCCAAATACTCCTGCTCAGTTTGGCCGGGAGTAGGAACCAGTATAGCCTTTTGGCTAATTTTGATCAGGTCCATAATAGTGGTGTAGCCACTGCGGCAAATCACCATCTCCGCTTGCTGGATGGCTTCATTTAACTGTGCTGCAGCAAGATGGTGATGAATGGTAAGCCTAGAAGATTCAACAGGCACATCGATTTCCTCCTTGCCTTCGCTTATAGGCAGGCCCCTGACCAATAGTACCTTTCCGCTATAGTGTTTCAATTGTGCCAACAACAATTGTTCAAAAATGCTCCGCTGTGGTTCGGGGCCCGACAAGAGCAACAACAGATCATATTTTTTTATTTGATTATCCATTGGCGATAGCCTCGATAAACAGCCGATGTATTGAACATTGGATGGTGAGGTGATGGGATGCGAGAGTTCGCCGGCTAAATTTTTCTTACCTGCAAAATCAGGTACCCAGCACTGGGTATATTGCCGAATTATCCAGCCATGGATTTTTTGCATTATTTTCTCAGAAAACCGATGGCCCGTTTTGATTAGCAACTGGTGGGTGATATACACCGATGGAATGCTGGAATGAAATAAACCAAATCGATTGTCGGTGATTACCGCCTGGATAGAATATTGATGCACTACTTTTTTTAACCAGCGATGTTCTTGATAGCTCCGCAGCAGTATGCGGGGTATTTGTAGGGCCATTTTAATCGGCAGCCAATATTTATTTCGACTATAACGGATTCGGTACCCTTTTAATGGAAGAAAAATACATTGCGGAAATTCATGCTCCAAAAGACACTGCGTGGCATTTTCTGCAGCAATAATCACCCGGCAGCCGTTTTCCAATAGTGATTGAATTATTGGAATGCAACGGGTAGCATGGCCCAATCCCCAGTCGAGGGGAACCACTAAAATGTTATTTTTTTTTAAAAAATGGCTATCTTGCTGATCATTCATGCTACTAACACAATAAATATTTGTGAAAATAGTTTAATTTGATAAATCGTCACTATGAAACATTATTGTAGCCTTGCCTTTTTCGGTGTACTCATTGTTTCCTTGTTGCTGACTTCCTGTTCTGCCTCCAAAAAAAACCAATGTGGCTGTCCCAGTAAAAAAGGATTGGTAGGCTATTAAATTTCAACCCCCAGCTATTTAAACGTATTAACATGAATAAAGCAAATAGGGATCTACTGGTATTATTCAACCAGGAACTATTAAGTCCGCAAGCCATTGAGCAAACGGTGGATTGTTTGCACCAAATGCTCTATACTGCCGAAAGGCTGGACAACTTGGTAATCGCCCATGAAATACTAGACCTTAATAAATATAAAGTAATCCATAACCGAGTGGCACTTCGTAATACCCTCCGCAAGCAGCCATTGAAGCCGTTTATTTTTTTGAATTGCAAAAATTAAAACCCATTCCCTTTAGAAGTTATTACTAAATAACCTTCTCGCAGCACTACCGATTGTTGAACCCGATTGTTCTTTACTCCAGCTCCTTAAAATCTTTGAAAATTTTCATTGGGGTTACATCTGCCTGCTGCCGATAGAGCTTCCATTTCCCATTAAAAAACCTATTGGCTTTTTGTATGGCTTCTAATACCACTTGCTCTGCCATTTCTATTAAACCAAATTCCTGTGCATCGGGGATCTTGTTTTTCCCCAGCACTTCTCCCCTAGCGGCATTCAATCGGGCATTGACGGTAATTTCATAGGGCGCTCCATAACCCTGCTTCTCATGAGGTGTCCCTACAATAAAATTGCGGATTTTTTTTATTGAATCCGTCATTAGCTTGCCGGATTTACGCAAACTATCTGCTTCAGCTCCCTCAATATTTTTCAGCTGGGCCTCTACTTTGGTAATCATTTCATCGGCCTCCGTAAGTCGATCTGTGATCTCTACTACTTTACTAGTGCTTTTTTCAAGTCTATTTAAGGCAGCCATTTTTGCATCATACAATTGTTTTGACAAATCCTGGCCTGGAGCTGCTTTTACCACTATCATGGTTGAGTCCATTTCCTTTCCCAACGAAATCACTAGCTTATAAGTGCCTGGAAAAACAGGCAAATCTCCTCGCGGCTCAACTGTGCTGGCTAC
This sequence comes from Chitinophagaceae bacterium, assembly GCA_947472635.1. The sequence continues at coordinate 1,713 of CANJDY010000226.1, read as the reverse complement.
TGGTTTGTCAGACCCTGGACCACGGAAACCCTTTGTTTCAAAACCCCAGTAATTTCTGTTGAACCCAGTATCTGCCTTAACTTGTAAGGTCCTTATCAAATCGTTTTTTGTGTTGTAGATTTTTACCCACACCGAATCCGATTTAGACAAAGTAGCCGAATCTTTTTTTATGGGCGCTTTGATGTAAAAAGAATAGGCTGCTCCGCGGCTCCTATTTTTGCCTTCATACAAGCCCATGGTACTATAATCATACCCTGATTTATTCTTATACTGCACCTCGTATGCGGTGGGGGCGGAAAAAACTACTAGCTTTTTTGTAGGCAAAATACCACTATCTGCGGCGAATTTTCGTAATGGGCGAATGTCATCCATCACATACATTGCTCTGCCAAAAGTGGCAATACATAAGTCGGCTTCTCGTTCTTGAATGGCAAGGTCATAAGTGGAAACAGATGGGTAGCCATTTTTCCATTGCTCAAAACTAGTTCCATTGTTGAAACTTACCCAAAGACCCTTTTCAGTTCCGGCAAAAATCAAATTGGGTTCCGCAGGATCCTGCAGTACACAAAGCGCATATCCTTTAACGTTAGTATTTTCCAACATTGCTTCCCATGTTTGCCCGAAATTGGTGGTACGGAAAATATAAGGTGTAAAATCGCCCCTCCGATAATCATTACAAACTACCATTGCTTCGCCTGCATGGTACCTGCTGGCCCTTATTTGTGGAACCCAGGCACCCAAGGGCATTCCCGTTATTTTGCCACGAAAGTTGGTCCAGGTTTTCCCGCCATCTTTTGTTAACTGCACATTTCCATCATCGGTGCCTACCCAAATAACTTCCTTGTCTTTGGTAGAAGGCTCGATACAAAGAATGGTATTGTAATTTTCAGCTCCGGTGATATCTAAGGATAGCCCACCATTTTCATCCTGCTTTTGTTGAGCTGCATTATTGGTAGTCAAATCGGGCGAAATAATCTGCCAGGTAAAGCCTTTGTTAGTGCTTTTATGAACAAACTGACTTCCATAATAAATGGTAGCTGCAGCATCTGGTGCCTGCGCAAAAGCGGCATTCCAATTAAATCGAAGCCTTTTTTTAACATCCATTTCTGGTGGCTGTAGACTATTTTGCTCTCCAGTGGCCACATTGTACCTACCCAAACTTCCCATTTGCGACATGGCATACACCCAATTAGCATCTTGTGGATCGGGCGATACATCAAATCCGTCGCCACTCCAAAGGTTATCCCAAAAATAATTTTTAATACCGCCCTCTACCCAGGTATAGGCGGGGCCCCGCCAACTTCCATTGTCCTGCATACCTCCCATCACATGGTAGGGTATTTCATTGTCAACATTGATATGATAAAACTGGCCTACCGGCAATTGATCATCAAATTTCCAGGTGCGGCCTCTATCGCGGCTCACGCCAATTCCCCCATCATTGCCATCAATAATAAAATTTGGATTGGTGGGATGAATCCAAAATGCATGGTGATCGGGATGAATACCAGAATAGGGAATTACATTTTGAAAAGTTTTACCACCATCCTCACTCATGCCAATCATTTGATTGATATTATACAAACGGTTTTCATTCAACGGGTCAACCCGGATATCCTGAAAATAAAACGGGCGGTTGGTTACATCAGCAGCATTGCTATTTACCAATTCCCATTTCGCCCCTCCGTCATCGGTTCTATACAATCCGTTTTT
>CANJDY010000225.1 GCA_947472635.1 Chitinophagaceae bacterium | reverse complement strand
TCAATTCAAAACTTGCAGCAGCTTTTACGCCGTAAATATTCAATGTCATAAAAATCAGATAAACAGAAACGGCAGCTGGCAATATTGGCACTTGTGGAAAAGCTAGATTAAAATAAGACCCTATAGCGATGGCGATGGCTGGTGGTGCAAAGACAAATTCAATAATCTGTGCTAGACCTGCCACGAAGCCAATGTCTTTTTTAAATGCCTTTTCTGCATAATCATATACACCACCCGCTTTGGGGATGGCGCAAGCTAATTCGGCATATGAAAAACTAAAGCAGGTATATAAAATAATAACCAATACGGTTGCCATTGCCATTCCTAAAGTGCCCCCTTTTTCTAACCCAAGGTTCCAGCCAAAGTACATCCCTGAAATTACATAGCCTACCCCCAACCCCCATAAAAGGGTAGGTGTTAATGTTCGCTTAAGTGTGCCATTTTCCATCTCGTAAGACTTTCATTTTTCGTGCCTATCAAAAGTAGGACATAAAGTTAATTATCGGGTTGCTTTTTAAACAGCTGCCAAGTTTATAGAATAACACCCATTACCCTGATATTAAAATTTGTTTGAAATTAAACCAATTAATATCTAGCATTTTGCGCAAGCGGTTGCCCCCGTATTTTTACTATTTAATTTTATTATCTTTATTGTCTAACCTTTTATCCTATTATATGAGCAAATTTAAAAGACGAGACTTTATTAAAAACAGTTTCATAGCAGGTTTGGGCACATCTATTATTCCCAAATCGGAGAAGATTGTAAGCAATGAACTAAAACATCCTGAAGCAAATAGGGTGCTAGCAGAAGGAAAGATAAAAAAGATCATTGTAGCAGGTGCTGGTATGGGGGGCCTGTGTTGCGCCTATGAATTAATGAAAAAAGGACATGAGGTGATTGTTTTGGAAGCCTCTGGTCGACATGGCGGCCACGTTTATACAGCCCACGATGGCCTATCGGATGGGCTATATGGCGATTATGGTCAGGAACATATTACAAAGCCTGGTTATGATAAATATTGGGGCTATATCAAAGAATTTGGACTTGATGCATTGCCTTACCCAAGACGCAAGAATTTAGCAAGGAGAATCGGAGGAAAATTTTATACGGAAGAAATGTTAACAGACCCTTCGGTTTTGAAAGGCTTTGGATTAAATGAAAAAGAGGTCCATTTTTTAACAATTAATCCCTGGTCGGATTTGGAATTACTGTATAAAGCCCCCTACCTCGACAAGTTTACAGATGAATATCAGCCTTTCAATATTGGACTGGACGAGTTGGATAAAATAACGATGGCTGAACTGTTTAAAAGAAACGGTGCATCCAAGGCAGCCATTGGTTTAATGGGGGGGGAAGACGCTTCTGCCCTCTTTTCCTTATGGGGTTCAGCCATATTAAAATTGAGAGGAGTTCCGCTTAGTCCAACTGGTCTTTTCCGGCTAAAAGGGGGCAACCAAATGCTTCCCAATGCATTTGCAAAAAGATTGGGCGCGCGCGTAAAATTAGATGCCAAAGTAATCAGCATCCAGCATGATCAAAAGGGAGTAACCGTCAACTATAAACATCAGAATCAGTCAAAAACGCTATCGGCAGATTATCTGGTAAACTGTATTCCTTTGCCCGCCTTTCGTAACATTCCCATTGAGCCTGCCATGCCCGCTGAAAAGCAATATATTTTTGATAACCTCACCTATGATTCTTACCAGCGATTTGTATTTCAAGCCAGCTCAAAGTTTTGGGAAGATGACGGGTTTACAATTAATATGAATTTGGGTCATCCAGACCTTTGGTCCACTTGGCTATCTGCCGAAGAGGTAGATAGTACAAGGGTGATTGTTTTGGGCACAGGCCCTGGAGGAATTTCGCCCCAAAGGGCATTGGCAGCTTTCCGCGAAGTTTATCCCGGCAAAGACACTATTGAACAAGCGATTAGCAAAGACTGGACAAAAGAAGCTTATTCTTCCACTTGTGAAAGACTTCCTTTTCCCATCGGCGAGCTACATAAATTTTGGCCCTTGCTTATGAAACCACAAGGCCGGATCCATTTTGCGGGAGCTTATGCAGATAATTTACATTGGGGAACAGAAGCGGCCACCAGATCGGCAAACCGAGTTGCAAATGAAATTGATGCTGCATAATAAAAGCTGTATGAAATATCCTTTTGGATGCGCTTTGCTACTTTCATCCCTAGCCTGTATTTGTTTGGTATGCGGTTTTAGGAATGTACAATTACAGCAAGACAACAGCAAACCGCAGGTTCGTGTGTCCATCCCCGATGGTAAAAACACATTTCGATGGAATTCAATAGTTGCCTATTCCATCGAGGTAACTGACAAAGAAGATGGCATGTCGGAATACAATGAAATCTCCGCCAATGAGGTATTACTTAAAGTTTCTTTTCTTGCCGACTCTCTAAATACAAAAAAATATTTGGCCGATATTGCCGCCGCCCCAATGGAAAATTTAGCAATTTCCCTTTTGATGAAATCCAATTGTTTCACCTGCCATGCCATTAAAAACAAATTGATTGGACCCTCTTTTGAGCAAGTTGCTCGCAAATACCCCATAAATTCAGCTTCCATTGATGCGCTTTCAAACAAAGTAATTGCAGGCACTACGGGAACTTGGGGAAATTCGGCAATGCCTCCCCACCCCGACATTCAAAAGGAAAATGTGAAAAAAATGGTTCGTTGGATTATTACCAACTGTAATGATAAAAATGTTGCTTATTTCACTGGACTTGAAGGCGCTTTTCGCACACAAGAAAAACCGGTTAAGGAATCAAGCAAGGGAGTGTATGTATTAACGGCAAGCTACACCGACCATGGCTTAAAAAATAGGCAGCAAATTGTGCAACGCGGTATTCAAACGATTCTATTACACCCAGAGCCAGTCGAGAAAAAATAATTACGGGATTTTTTTATTTTATGCCCTGTCCTGTCCACCAATAAGCTCACCCACCTTTTCGAACTATTTTATTTGCTAACCAATTCAATTTCTGCAAACACAGGATTGTGGTCTGATAAAAATGTTGCATCAAGTGATTCTGAAACAGATGCGTTTCGGCTAACCTTTATTCCTTTCGTTACAAAAATATAATCAATCAGTTTTCGCTCCGACAGGGGCGTTCGGCCAAAACCATGAAAACTCCATGATGGGCCATAAACAACCTTGGCTATTTTTCGGGAGTCTTCTAAAAGCCCGTCTGCCAATAATGTCTGAACCGCTTCTGAAAGTGGAGGAACGTTTAAATCGCCCGTTAGTATTACGGGAAGTGTGCCGGCAATTTCTATGATTCTTTTTTTCAGCAGGAGGGCGCTTTCTTTTCTAGCTAGTACCCCTACATGATCAAAATGAGTGTTAAAAAATACAAAGCGAAGTCCTGTTTTTTTTTCTTTAAAAATACCCCAGGTTACGATTCTTTCACAAGCCGCATCCCACCCCTTCGACCCCGCTTCTTCAGGCTGTTGGCTCAACCAAAACTGACCATTTTTTTCGACTTCATATTTTTTGGCTTTATAAAATATCGCACTATATTCCCCCTTTTCTTTTCCATCTTCTCTTCCTACACCTAAAGATTTGTAATCCGGTAGACGCTGCAAAAGGTCGTCTAGCTGATTTTTCAACACCTCCTGGGTTCCCATAATATCCACATCGTAAAAGCGAATCATTTGACTAGCAAAATCTTTTCTATACTGCCAGTTATTTTGCAAATCATCGGCATTGTCATATCTGATATTGAAAGTCATTGCATTCAATGTAATTTTATTTTGTGCGCTGCCGATTTTTCCAAATAACATAATGGCCGCTATCAATATAATTTTTGTGTTCATTATTCATTGCTTTTTGTGTTTGTTTATTAATCTACACGAAACACATTAATATTTATTTTGACCTGGCTTTACTTCTATTGTTTCTTTTCCCCCTTTCCAGGTTAATTCCAAGGAGATGTTACAATTGGAAGTAATTTCAATTGCCGGTCGTTGTTTTACAGAAGACCTTGCAGCGCATTTTAAAGATAATAGCCCATCCTTTCCAATCGGATATCGGTCAACTCCATGCTCATCGGTAAGTTGTACATCCCACTGAAGGGTGTTTTTTAATCCGTTTGCTTTTAGTCCAAATATTACCTCAAACAATATAGATACTGGAACCAATCCTGTCCATCCAACAAAATCCGGCCTTGCCAAAAATCCAGGGTCGGTCGTTTCTGGCGAATAGTATTCCCAAAAAGTACCTGTTTTTTTAAAGACTTCACCAACCTGGTGGTGATGTTTCATTGCGAGGTCAAAAGCCATTGAATGAAACCCTTTATTTTTTAACCCTGCAATAACCATATAGTTGGCAGGTGCCCAAACGCCTCCTTGCCAATAGCGCCCATCTGCCTGGTATTTTTCATGGTTTGCAGGAATAGATGGAATCGGATGGTTTCTTAGAAATGTTGCCGGGTCTTTTAAGTTAGCCACAAATGCCTCTAGTTCATTTTTATCGAGCACATCTGTCCATAGCGCCCAAAAAGCTCCAATACTTTTTAGTGTACCGTGACTACCGTCTGCATACCGGTCATATAAAAAGCCTGCTTTGGAATCCCACAGTTGCTCTTTGATGTATTTTTTAAGAAACTTTGTTTCTTCTTCAATGTCTTCTATTTCTTGCCACCTTTCAGTATAAAAGCCAAAATCGACCAATATTTTTCCGATATACAACTGTTGAAGACAGGTATCCAGCCAGGTCATATGCCCATTGGAATAAATTGGGTTGTAGTTTTTCTGAACCCTGGGTTGATTGTCCATTCCTGTTCCCCAGCCACTTGACCAATAAGAACCGTCCTGCCAGGTTCTGTTGAGCTTTAACCATTGGTAATAAGCACATAACACCGGAAACACTTTGTGCACCCTTTCTAGATCTCCAAAATGCTGAAAGTATTCCATTTCGCTCCAGGGAATGATATTGGGGCCTGTACTCGTTGGATCATATCGATGGAAACAATCTTCGCCCGTATCACCCCAAATTTCTCTGCAAATAAACCCGTCGGGATGTTGTTTGGCATAAAAATTATCAAGGGTTATCTGAAAAGGGTAAGCCCTAGAACCGTATCGGGCAAACATGGTGATGAAATTAGAATCCCACATAAAGATATTTCCATTATAGGCGGTATC
>CANJDY010000224.1 GCA_947472635.1 Chitinophagaceae bacterium | reverse complement strand
CATAATCAATATCAAAAGGATCGCCCGAAGGAACTGTTAACCCTGTTACCCCCTTAGCTTTCAGCCCTGCTACACATACTACTCCCAAACCTGCAACCCCACCACCTCCAGTGCTAAACACATGCCCGATATCATAATTACCATTGCCAATAACAAGATCTATTATACGCTGATTTTCAGCTAACATGCTGCCACCATCACTATTGGAATAGCCATCGGTAGCGGCATCTTTATAAAGTAATAAATTATTATTGGCAACTAATACCATTCGTATGCCTACTTCCCTTTCATATACTCCATTTACTCGGTTAATGGTAGTGACTTGGGCAGCCAATGCAGCTTCTACAGTTCCTCCCTGAAAAGCGGTGTATTCAGCAGTAGCAGCCAAAGCAAGGCGATAGACCCTTAACTGCGCACCCATACAAGCTCCACGGGATAATCCATTTATAGGCAAAGGCCTATTTGCTCCAGTTAAATTCTTTAGAACAGGAAGCTCAAAAAAACGAGTGCCCTTCTTGAAATCTGTTTTTTTATATGAAATGTAAATATCCGTATTACCCCTTGCATAAGGATCAATAAAAACGGCTCCGCCCAAAGAGGAAATAATCATTGCATGAAAACCAGCTGGTGTAAAGTCTAATTTAATATTGGCGGTAGGATCGTCTATCCCCTGTCCAGTAAAAGTACGTATGCCCGAAAATTTTGCGGACAACCCTTCCTCCATAGTGGAGCTTTCCCAAATAGAAAACTTAGCAGCTCCACCAGAAGGAAGGGGTATTTCAATGACTGGGTTACCTCTTTGAATCAAACTGCTTTTCTCAGAAGGTACTGTAGTTAAAAAATTTAATAACCCTGACTTATTCAACTGCAACGTGCGATAACGTGCAGGAATGATGGCTCTTTGGTTAGAAGCAACTTTAAGGGAAATTTCAGGAATATCTCCAAAAAAATAATTTTGTGCTGTACAATTATAGATTGACAGCGAAAATGCAAAAAGTAAAAAACCTTTTTTTTGTAAAAATAGCATTGTAACGATTTTTAAAGTACGGATTTAATTTGAACGATATCGCAAACAGCTATATCATCCAAAAACATCTTATTGGGTACTGTTAGCTAATTAGCCTAACAAATGATTTTACATAGGGGAATGAATAATTCAAGCAGCTAGATCGCCACTAGACAAAATAACTTTTAGCAAAAAAACTCATAAAACAAAATTCAATCAGAAAAGACTTGTTCCTAAAATTGACTTGCTGAATCAGTTGTTTTTACTGAGAAAAAAGTAGCATCCGGAGTAAAAAAATAACTTCACAAGGATTTAACAAAAACCTTGAAAAATATTTTTTATCCAAATCCCTTTTAAAATAACCTGTTTTCATTGATCCATATTGTAGTTAGGGGTAACGGATTGTCATGGATATAGAGGACAATAAACAATATGCTTAATTGGCTAAAGTAAGTGCTAAATGGGCAAATAATTGCTCCTTTACACTGCTATAAAATCCAAGTAAGGACAGCAGATTAAAAATTACTTACAAAAGATAAGGAAATAAATCCAATGCAGAAAGAAAATAAAAAAAGATGGATAAAAAACTATTGATTTGGCAATACATAGGTCATTACATCTTGCAATTCAATGTTTTTACCGGATAAAATAACCAGGCGCTCCACCACATTTCGCAACTCCCTGATATTGCCTGTCCAGTTATATTGGGTTAGCACCCTCAATGCATCCTTTTCAATATTTTTTTTCGATTGTCCATACTCGTCAGCAATCATTTCAAGGTAATAATCAATTAATAAGGGGATGTCATCCCGTCTTTCATTTAGGGACGGCACATGTATAATGATTACTCCTAAACGATGGTAAAGATCCAGGCGAAAATTTTTATTTTCTACCTCCTTCAACAGGTCTTTGTTGGTAGCTGCCACTATACGAACATCTACTGAGATATCCTTGTCAGCACCCACCCGGGTGATTTTCCCCTCCTGTAAAGCTCTTAAAACTTTCGCCTGCGCACCCAAACTCATATCCCCGATTTCATCGAGAAACAGCGTGCCGCCGTTCGCTTGTTCGAATTTACCTATTCGCTGGCGGATGGCGGAAGTAAAAGAACCTTTTTCATGTCCAAACAATTCGCTTTCGATTAATTCTCCCGGGATTGCTGCACAATTGACCTCTACCATGGGGCCTTTATTTCGGTTGCTTTTTTCGTGAATCCAACGTGCCACCAACTCCTTACCTACTCCATTTTCGCCAGTTATTAATACACGGGCTCCCGTGGGTGCCACTTTTTCAATCGTATCTTTTATTAAATTGATAGGCTTGCTATTGCCAATTATTTCCTTCACCATACCTACCTTACGCTTCAGCACTTTCGTTTCTTTGACCAGCGTTTGTTTGTCCAATGCATTTCTTAAAGTGATTAGCAGTCGATTAAGGTCGGGTGGCTTACTGATAAAATCAAAAGCCCCCTTTTTTACTGCTTCTACTGCTGTTTCTATATTGCCATGGCCACTAATTACAATAATAGGCACATCTGGATTAACTGCTTTTGATCTTTCCAAAAATTCTATCCCATCCATTTTTGGCATTTTTACATCACATAATACCAGATCATAGACTGTAGTGCTAAATTTCCTTAACCCTTCCTCTCCATTGGCAGCTTCATCAACCTTGTAACCCTCAAAAGTTAAAATTTCAGACAAGGTTTTACGGATTGACTGCTCATCATCAATAATCAAAATGTTGGCCATATTAGTTTATGAAATTATTTAATGAATGAAAAAGTACCCCATTTGCAAAAGAAAATAAAGTTAAAATGCCAATAGTCTATCTGTCAAAATTTACAAAAAAAATAGCAAATTAAACCTATCCCGTATTAAATCAAACTCAATTGAATATTATAAGGAAATACCTTCGAAGCAATACATACAACAAAATCAATTGCAAAGTATACCTTTTAAAATATTTTTTTATATATTTTAATCCACGGTAAAGGAGCTGGTTGTGACCACTTTCGGCACAAAGGATTACCCATTCACCATTCGCCATTTACTTTTCTATTGGAAGCCGCATTGTAAGGAAAAAGCATTCAAATAAAAAGGTTCAAAACATCTGTTTTGAACCTTGTAAATATTATTCCGCTAGGTGTCTACCCCAGTTTTGTTCGTATAGTGTGCTGAAAAAAGGGGGTATTATTTGCGCATATACATCACTTCTTTCACCAATTTCACTGTTCTTGGAATATCGGGCAAATAAAGTGCCACCAAGTTAGGTGCGTAATGCATGGGGGCATCTACTGAAGTAATTCTGCGGATAGGTGCATCAAGATAATCAAAGCCTTCTTTTTGTATCCGATACGCTATTTCAGAAGAAACAGAGGCAAATGGCCATTGTTCCTCAACAATCACCAGGCGATTGGTCTTTTTTACACTTTCTAAAATTGTAAACCAATCCAAGGGACGAATGGTAGCCAAATCAATCACTTCGGCTTCAATTCCCTCCTTTGCCAATTCTTCAGCAGCTCCAAGGGCAACTTTCATCATTTTATTAAATGAAACGATGGTAACATCTTTTCCTGTGCGCTTTACAAAAGCCTTGCCGATGGGCAATAAATATTCTTCTTCGGGAACATCCCCTTTTTCTCCATACAATACTTCACATTCCATGAACATCACCGGATCGTCGTCGCGAATGGCACTTTTTAATAAGCCTTTGGCATCATAGGGATTACTCACAGAGATTACCTTTAATCCGGGGATATTGGCATATAGCGATTCAAAAGCAGTAGAGTGCTGGGCTCCTAACTGACCTGCGCTACCGCCTGGTCCGCGAAAAACGATGGGGCATCCAACCTGTCCACCACTCATTGCCAACATCTTGGAGGCTGTATTTAAAATTTGATCCAAGGGCAAAACAGCAAAATTCCAAGTCATAAACTCTACAATAGGACGTAAGCCATTTTGAGCTGCTCCTACAGCGATACCGGCAAATCCCAATTCGGCAATCGGTGTATCGATGATTCTTTTTTCTCCAAATTCATCCAACATTCCTTGGCTTACTTTATAAGCTCCATTGTACTCTGCCACTTCTTCTCCCATTAAAAACACCCGCTCATCCCTTCTCATTTCTTCCTGCATAGCTTCTCTTAAAGCTTCCCTAAACGCAATTTGTCGCATATACTTTGACGATTATTTGGTTACTATGAGCCCAAGCTGGACGCACATAAATTATTGATATAAACTATAATAGAATGCAAATTTATTCTTTCGAAGTCAGATGAGCAAATTGAGTTATGATTCCAGTCAATAGTATGTTGGATAACAGCCTTCAATCAACTCAAAGCAGTTTCTACCCAACCATATTAACAATAAAAGCGGCTGACCCAATGAAGAGCCAGCCGCTTAACAATTATTGTATATAAGTAATTTATTGTGGTAAAAGCACCTGATCAATTTTCATAATCACTCCATTGACATAATTCTGATCGGTAGCAAATGGATTGAGCGGATTGATGATCACATTAGATGCGGTAGTATTAGCCGCTCCTTTAAAGGTGGCAGCTCCTACAAATGGACCAGAAAAGGTTGCCTTAGCCAAAACGCCCGGATGAGCAGCTATTGCACCATTTAACAGGGTTTTAATAGCCGTTGGGGTAGTTGGCAAGTTGACAGAAAATACCCTGATACCCGGAATGGAAGTGCCTAAAATATGATATACCACAATGCCTTTTACAGTTTGAGCAGACAATGCACCAAACAATGCTGGGTTAGAGAATACACCAGTTGTAGATGCTAAATATTGTGCAGTTGGGTAGGCAGTGGCTGGGGGCATTCCCTGCAAAACTAGGGATTGATAAATAGCCCCCGTCAGCAATGTTTGAAATGCGAGGTTGGTAGGAGCCAATAATGTCAAATTAACACCAAAGGTATTCAGTGCAGTCTGCAATTGACCAGCTACTACTACACCGCTATCTGCCCGGATTATAGCCGCCTTGAGGTAAGTAAGGTCACTGCTTAAAGAAATGGAATCCCATAAATATTTACTAGGAGGGGAAACTAATGTGTATACCTTATGTAATACTCCGTTTACGGCACTGATATCCACAGCTGTAATGGGTATATTATTGACCCATGCAGCCGATGCGCGGCGGCTTGGGAAAGTAGTTAATCTTACCAATGGGTTAAATGCAGGACTT
>CANJDY010000223.1 GCA_947472635.1 Chitinophagaceae bacterium | reverse complement strand
TTCATACCCACCGAAATAAATTACTACTATCGGGGACGTTGCGTTGAATTCTTGTACACTTTCAAGTAGAAAAATTAACCCCTTTATCGGCGCAACGTCCCATGGAAGCAGGATTGCGAAGGGAAGGGTTTGCTATGGAGACGTTGCTGGGAAATGGTGAATGGTCAATTGTGAAATTTGGATATCTAATGCCGTTGTTGGGAAATGGTGAATGGTCAATTGTGAATGGTGAAATTTGGACATCTAATGCCGTTGTTGGTCTTCCCAGCAACGGCCCATGGAAGCATGATTGCGCAGGGAGGGGTTTGTGATGGAGACGTTGCTGAGAAAGAGAACTTTCATCATTCACAATTGACAATTGATAATTCACCATTGCCCATTCACCATTGCCTTCCCTCTTCTCAATATAACAACAAATTTATTTGTACTTTTGGGTAATGGTTAATTATATCAATTCAAATCAACCGATGCTGACAATACATCCTCAATACATAACAGATGCCAATGGTAAAAATTCATTGGTGGTACTTCTTGCCGATGAGTTTGATATTATTATGGAGGAGTTGGAAAGCAATGAAGAAGTGAAACTGTATGAGGGGGCTAAAAAAGAAGAGGACTGAATAATTGATAACTGAAAAATGGATAATTGATAATGTGATGGTTGAGTACTCTGTTGTTTTTTGGTGGCGGCAAAATGATTGCCCATTCACAATTCACTATTGACAATTGACCATTCACCACATCCCCTTGTTCAAAATTAAACCAGTAACTGCATAAGCCGCCTCTTTTGGTTCGGTACCGACGGAGTCGGTATTTTATCCCGAAACAATCGGGATAAAAAGGAGCAAAAGCAGCGGCGTTGCAGTTACGCAGCCCCGCCGGCTGCGGAGGCGAAGGGGGTGAATTTAAAAGAGGAATGAATAACTAATAATGGATAATTGATAATGTGATGGCTGAGTACTCAATTTTTTTTAGAGGCGGTAAAATGATTGCCCATTCACCATTGCCCATTGCCCATTCACCATTCACCATATAACTTAAAATGCGAAAAACACTTATTCTTTTACTGCTACTACCTTTTGTAGGTTTTTTGTTGGGTTGCACTAAGAACCTGCCAAGGGAGTATGAAGTATATAGAAATGATTTTGAATCCGGCAGGGGCGACTTGATGGTTTTTAAATTTAGCAATCTGGATACTGCTCGCTTAAGTTTGCTTTTTAATAATACCCATATGCTAGGCCCACTCAATCACAGGGCAGTGTATAGAAATTTTCCGAATCTCCCAAAGCATTCTTTATTAAAAATAACGTTTGATCTATACTTGCATGATCAATGGACTGGGAACAAGCTGCAGGGTAGCCCCGATTTATGGGCAATTTTTCTAGACAAGGAAAAGGTTTTTGGAACTACTTTTTCAAATATTGATGGTTTTGAGCAAGCATATCCCGAAGCGGAAGGGTATTATTTTCCTGCCTGCTCCAATGTATTCAGGAGAGATCTTCCTGGTTTGTGCAGTCTGCGGAATAGTAAGACAGGAAGCAGCGGCTACCAAATTACCTGGATAAAAGCACATAGTAATTCCTCGCTGGAGTTTGCACTGAGTGACTTGGTGTTAGAAAGTGACCTATGTGTTAAAAGTTGGTCGATTGATAATTTAGTGGTCACTTGTATTGCTTACGAAAATTAATTTATTTGTGTTTTTATTTCCCGTCATTTTTGTTTGTTCATTCCTATACCTGCTGAAAGGGTTGTTTCAACAACAACCTGAAAGGCTGTTTTGGTTTATTATTATTGGCATGTCGGCCTATACCGTTGCTATGTCCATTACTTATCAGTATGGATTTTTATCGATTGTAAATCTGATCAAATATTTTCGAGAACTTTCTATCCTCTTACCATTTTGTTTTTTGGTTCTGAAGTATAGGAACTCTTTCAAAATGTATTACTTAGATTGGATCGTCTTATTGCTATTTGCGTATTGCTTTTGCTATGTTTTTTTGCCAATTGGAAAACTTACGTTTATTGAAAAATTAACGGTATTTAAAAGTTATGGCCTTTTTGGCCTTTTGTATTTTATAGGCAGACTACTTCCCATCAGCGAAAGGGTACTAAAAAATATTTTTTATGGCATATTGATCCTAACTGCCATTGCGGTGGCCGTTCAGCTGATGGAGATTTTCTTTAACCGGCATTTGCAAACTATAACCGGCTTCGCTAGTTACAATCAAAAAGTGAATTTACTATATCCAAGTGGAAGCTATGGATTGACCTGGACTTTTGAAAATGATATTGGCACCAAAAGATTTGCTTCTTTTTTCAATGACCCACTGGATTTCGCCATTTCCTTATTGCTGGCGCTTTGCTTGGCCCTGTCTTGGATAAGTTTTGAAACTTCTTCCCCCATTCATTCAAAATGGAAATGGTTGTTGGTAGCCCTGTTTTCCTTCGCACTTTTTAGAACCTATTCAAGAGGTTCCATAGTGGGCTTTGCAATTGTGTTGTATGTCTATTCCATCTTAACAAAGCGTACATATTTATTGAAGGCATTTTATTTTTCAATTATAATTTTTGGTCTTTATTTGACATTCTTTACCAAGAATGTGTTTAGAAATTATTTAATTGATAGTATTTCCTTTAGTGAGAGCTCTAGTTTGGGCCATCTGCTTATGTGGATCAGTGGCATCGATGTAATGATTGAGCATCCTTTTGGTTTGGGATTGGGTTCATCCGGTATTTACTCGTTTGGCGATGGGCAAGGGGTAGGCGGTGAAAACCAACTGATCTTTATGGGGGTGCAAACTGGCATCATTTCAATGCTATTGTACCTTGTAATTTATATAATGATTTGGAAAGCCATTGCTCAAAATTGGAAAAATAGTGAGGGGATATTCAAAATAATCGCATTTGCAATGTTGCTGATGAGAATTGGATTTTTGATTCCGATGATGACTAGTTATTTTAACTCTTTTTTATATGTAAACTACTTAAGTTGGATCTTATCGGGAATTTTGATCACCCATTTTCTAGCGGGCTCAACTAAAGCATCCGTATTGGAAAACTCTTAAGAACAATAGTGGCTATAAATGTGAATAGTTAATGGCGAAAATTTGATTTGTTCTCAGTAGCAGGCACCAAAATGACATTATCAATATTTGGAATATTTTAATCCAAACAAATAACATAATGTTTTATTCTTTTGCAGACACCAAATGTTTAATAAGATGGGGCATATCACCCCAATAATAATAATACATATGGATATTGCTGTAAAAATAAGCTGATTTTGTGTATCAAGTAGGGCAGGTGTTTTGTGCAAAAGTGCTTTTGCAAATCCCATAAAGGTAGTATGGAGAAGATATATTATGTAAGTATTATCTGCCACAATCAGCAACCAATGTTTAGGATGAATTTTAAGATGTGATATCGAAATAGATAATTTACATATTGAGAAAATTCCTAAATAAGGAATTAATTTATAAACTAAAAAAAGAGGCCATCCAATATCTGTATCTAAATTAGCAGAATCCATGAAAATAAATCTGAAAGAAAATAATCCTAAAAAGAGAACATAAACCAAAACTGAAGGAATTTTTAATGCTGTCTTCTGAATTGCTTTTAAGTCAACAAAAATAACTCCCAGCATAAAGTACACCAACATATCCTTCACCTGAGGTAAACAAAATACAGCAGGCAGGGGAACTGGCAAAAAATCCAGTACCGTACTTGCAAAAAACAATAATAGTCGTGATGCTCTTGTTTTAAAAAGAGGGACTATTAAAAAGATAATGAAGAGAGCCCAAATAAACCAAAAGAATGCTGCGGCGGATGGCCTATACAATATTCCAAGATATGCATACCATGATACTGGATCCTCTACATAAGCAATATTCTTCGATAATAATTTAATAGTCACAACTATTACAGAAACTGAAAAATAAGGCACCATCAACCTTTTGATTTTTTTTAAAAGGAAGCTGCCATAAGATTCTTCTTTCTTTGTCTCCATGTAAATATAGCCACTCGCAAACATGAATAACGGCATATGAAATGAGTAGATAAATTTATTTAATACGGCATAACCCCCAGGTGAATTTTCGGGAATGTAATGACCAGTAATAACTAAAATAATGCAAATTGCTTTTGCTATATCAACAGCCACAATTCGTTTCATAATATTATTTTACAATCTAAAGTATTGATTCTGAAAGATAAACAACTTTGTTAAATTTAGAAATAACAAATCACTATTTTCCAATTTATATTTGACTGGTTGAGTTTTTTGATCCTTTTTGAATTCTTCAGCACCATTTCCGGTCCAATTTGGGAAGAAGTTGAGGTATTGACTTACAAAGTCTAGATTAATCAAAACCCTTAACTAGTAAGGGTTTTGTAAATAGTAAGTTGTGGAGAATTCCGGGTTCGAACCGCTGACCTCTTGCATGCTATGCAAGCTTTGTATACTCCTCAAACTCTTTATTTATAGGCTTCTTACTAAGTGAAATATGTAAACGTTACCCAAAATGTTGTTTAAATAAATTAAAATAAAAAAACTGATCATTATAGGGGTAAACTGAAACACTCCCTTCAAATTGATTCTTATTAAAGGTGCAAATTTAAATTTTCCAATACCTAAAGATTTGGCATATCTGGAAGATTATTGATTCATTTAAACGCCGAGTCCTAGTTGCAATAAGCAGCTGGGACTCGGCGTTTAAACAATAGCGATATACTTAATCCCAACTGTCAGACTAACTGTTTTATATTACCTCTATTCTTTCATTCCAGCCCATCTTGGCCTTATTAATCAACATGCGAAACGTTGAAATAATATAATTTCAGCAATTGGCAAGCGTACTGCAAACTTCGGTTGTTGGTCAATAAGACCAACAACGGCATTAGACCAACAACGGCATTAGATATCCAAATTTCACCATTCACCATTCACCAAACACCATTCCAAGCAACGTCTCCATAGCAAACCCTTCCCTTCGCAATCCTGCTTCCATGGGACGTTGCGTCGATAAAGGGCTATATTTTTCGAGTTGAAATTGTACAAGGATTCGACGCAACGTCCCCGACTGTAGGAATTGAATTCGGTGAATTTACACGGGAGACGTTGCTGGGAAGACCAACAACGGCATTAGATATCCAAATTTCACAATTGACCATTCACCATTTCCCAACAACGACATTAGATATCCAAATTTCACCATTCACAATTG
>CANJDY010000222.1 GCA_947472635.1 Chitinophagaceae bacterium | reverse complement strand
CCATTAAAATGCTGATAGTCCGGAATAAAAACAGCCTCTCGGCTGATGAAACCGCCCACACCTACTTTATAATGGAAAGTTCCGGCCAATTTTAAATTTTTATCATCCCAAACACTTAACCGCCACTTATCGAAAGAAACATCACTTCCCATTATCCCTTTGAACCCCTTTGAATAATTAAAACTAAAGGTGGGCAATTTTGACCCGATAGGGATTTTTCTGTTGGGATACTGAATAAATTGCTGACCAGGCTTAATGCTTATATCAAAATTCAAAATCAATGCCTGGTGTTGAGTAAAATCAGCAGCGCTGATTTTTTCATAGGGATAATTTGGCGTAAGGAAAATGGCATCCTTTTTGAAAAATGTGTACCGAGTGGTATTGAGAAGCGGCAGCCGGTCTTCGTACAAAGCATTTACCCCTAACTGCAAGCCACTTTCAAATTTCTTGCTATACCCTACATTAGCAAAGATATTTTCATAGGTCTTCATGAAATTATTTCCAAAAAATAGCGTATTAATAGAGTTGAGTAAAGGACTAATAGTGCTTTCCTTATTAAATTGGGAGACCCTTTTACCCACCGAAAAACTCCAGGAATGTCTTCTCAACTTTTCATGAAGATCAATATCACGTGCTTGTAAAACAATGTCGAGCCAGGAGTTTAGATGATGATTTGAAAATCCATATCTGATATTGGGACGGATAGTAAGCTTTTGCTTTTTTCCTGAAAGGTATTTTTCAAAATAAAAAGCTGAATTAACCACCACCCCTTCTGCAGTATTGTACTCTAGGTTTTTGATAATTGGTACAATCCCCCAACGGTACGTGCCATTCAAACCATAATGCGTTCTATTGACCCCATTCCAGAAAACATTTGACAAATGTAATTTACCCTGTTTTTTTTTCAAGGAATCGATAGATTTTCTATTAAGCAATTCTTCTTTTCTGACCTCAAAGAGACTGTCTTTTACAAGATAATCCTTTACCTCCTCTTTCTCCAAGGGCATCGGACGAATAGAATCCCAATAGGCTTTAGTTTTTTTATTCACACCGGTATCATACCGGATAATTACTTTATCAAAGAATTTTTTTGGAAAAACGGGTTGAAGATTGTACCCTGAATATACATTTACAAAATTCGCCACCGCATCAACTCCTAGCTGGTTCAATGTAAAATAAAGTAGTTGACTTTTTACTGTCCAGATATCACTTGTAACAGGTACATACAATTGGGTGATCTGAAGCGAATCAATAATTTCCAACTGCGACTTCTTTGTCAACAGTAAGTCCACACTATGAATACGCCAATCTGACTCTGTGATATTAATAATGCCCGAAAAAAGGGGCTCGTAATTTCGCCGGGGCTTTACCCGAATACTATTAACTTCTTGTCCATTTTCCCAAAAACTACCTAAATATGTAAAGCTATAAAACCCAATTGCACCATCGGCTATAGGAGAAACAAAGCCACGTGGATTTAATTTTTCGGCAAAAACGGTTACATTGTTTTGATAAAAAGAAAGAAATGTAGGAAAAGTAAATCCAAATCCGCTGCTACCACTCACCCTACTGCTTTTCACTTCCATTTTAAACTTATCTGGCAGCACCCTAGCTATGGAGGATATGGATTCAGACAAATACACAATCCCCTGCCCCATCGTATCTAGGCCCATATCCTGACGACTTTCCTCCGGCAGTTTCCGTCCAAATATTTTTTTGGGCAACTTGCGAAGTTTCATCATGTCCTTAGTATACAGGTCGCAGGTAAATGCACTCACTTGACGATTGTAGAATTCCCTTTTTTTTATGGCTGCCCGAATGATGGCATAAGCAGGATCTTCATCTGTGTTTTTAACAACCACTTCTTTCAACAAAAGTTTTTGATTAGATAAAATAAAAGATATTTCCATATCCTTAGACGTAATGGTAACCGTTTTTTCCATTGTTGCATAACCAATATGCTGGCAAACTAAGGTATAAATTCCTGGAGAAACGGTGAGCGTAAACCTAGCCCTACTATTGGCACTAGCGCCATTAGATGCTCCCTTTACCGTAATAGACGAGTAGGGTAATAATTCGCCTTTTTCAGAGAATACAGTGCCAGCAATTTTTTGACCGATTGTATTGCTAACAATAAAAAAAAAGAGAAGGGAAAATAATGACCGCATAAATACATTTTGAATAGTCCCCCAATAAATGAGGTGACATCTTTTATTTTCGACGTAGATAAGATCCTGCAAGCGCTGCAAAACCTGCAACCATTGCTCCAATCAATGCGGTAGCTATAATCAATGCCACAGGACTTCCCATTTTTAATATCAAGGCAACCTTTTTTGCCAAGAGGTGATCATTGTTGCTGCTAATAAACCATGCTAAAGCCCCCCACAATAAAAAAAGTGCCATAAAGCCAGCTAAAAAAGACCTGCCAGGATTTTGAGGAATTAAACTCGACACTAAAAATGAAACGATGGCTATAGTCCACCAGGGAAAATATAAACAGATCGCTAGACTTAGCAAGGCGATTAATAATACAGAGACTATAAACTTCATAGCAATAAATTTAAACATGTAAAAATGAATTGGCAACCGGAAATTAATAGGGTTGGCTAATTTTGAAACAGTTAATTAGTAAAAGAAATATTCCACAAAACCCTACTATCTTTCTCCTCTCCCTTTGCCATCATCCAAAGGGGGTAATACATTCCAGAGGCCCAATGATCGATAAAATTATCGTAAAATCGACTTCCCGGATTGCCACTTTGCCCGCCCGGATATACACCATAGGCTTCTGTTTGTGGGGTAAGACTTACGATCATTCTCCAACTAGGTCCATGATTTGGTTTAGTGGCATTGATACAGTGGGTTCCACCTCCAATCGGAAGTCGTAAACGACTTAGGGCCTCCAGCTTGGTTAAATGATTCACTCTTGTAGCTTTGTATTTTGACCATTCGAGTTTTCCCTCCTTTTGCAGTTTTTCCAGTTCAATAACTGAATTTTTAAAAGCAGTAGTTACGTCATCAGCCAATGTTTCTTTTTGAGTAGTAGTAATGTTATCTAAAAACTGATAGGCCGTATCACTTAAAACCCCTTGCAACAGATTGCTTTCATAAGGTCGTAGGATAACAGCAGGGGCATTTTTAAAATCATCGTCATACACTACCTGGTCAAAATTGGTCCACAATATTGCAAACACCGTGGCTCCCCTCGAATAAGGTGCATTCGTTAAATTCCATGCCTTCAGTAGATTGAAGTATTTTTTTTCTACAGTATTCAATGAACTTTCATTGATGTGTTTCAAAAATAAAGGCGTCGCCATTTCTGCAAATACATTGTAGTTATCGGTTTGCAATGCCATCATATCCTTTGGGGTGATATTGTTCATAGCCTGTAAGCGTCTGTTAATGATTACTCCACGGTACAAGGGGTATCCCCTTCCAAGATAATAGGGATAAGTTGAATCTGCAGGATTTTGATTGGCGCTGCTAACAAAATTTCTGGCAGGATTATACTGAAAAGGCGTTTCATCAAAGGGTATCATTCCCTGCCACTGATAAGTACTATCTGTTCCTGGCATAATAAAATCCCCCTGTCCATTCCACTTTGCCGGCCAGTCCCCCTGGGTTCGCATCGCAATATCACCCGTTTTACTTGCAAAGGCGAAATTTTGACCCGGTGTTTTCATATTGCTGATAGCTGACAAATAATCTTGGTAATTATGCGCCCTATTTAAAAGTAGGAAAGTCTTTAATTCATTGCTTTGATCATGGGCTTTCCAACGTACAGAAAAGTACCTAGCATTAGCCGCCCGACCACCACTAAATGAGGCATCGTACATCACTGGACCAAATATAGTATACGCCACCGTATCTAAATATGTAGCAGAATCCTTAATTAAAATGGTTTCGTACCGGAATTCTGTTTTTCTCCAGGCACTATCATACCAATATTCCTGTCGACTAGCATCCCTGAATTTGATTTCATAATAATCCCTCACATCTCTGCCTCCATTGGTAACACCCCAGGCACAACTATCATTGTAACCAATAATAACAGAGGGCGCGCCGGGAAAAGTAGCCCCATACACATTGAGCCTTGGTGTATGCAATTGCATTTCGTACCAAAGAGAAGGAAGATTTAATCCCAAATGGGGGTCATTGCATAAAATGGGTGATCCTGATTTGGTTTTAGCTCCACTAACTGCCCAGTTATTACTGCCATTACTCTTATCAGGCTTTTCTTCCTGGGTGGTAACTGCAAGTCCTGTTTTATTGGAGTAAACGGAGTCCACATCTGTAGGTACTTTTAGTGCTAGCGTGGGTTTGCTGTACACCGTCCCTTTTGGAATAATAGGATCCAATGAATCTTGCCGTAAAGGATAAAGTTTGGAAAAATCCTCTTTGCTAAAATAATTCTTAGCATTGGTCATTTCAAAATCATTATCATGCCCAGCTAAATTTTCGGACATATTTTTTAGAAACAAGGCAGACTTTAAATTAGTCCATTTTTCGGGTTTATACCCCATCAGCTTGTATTCCAACGGCAGGGTACTTTCTGTTAGGGAAGCAATATATGCATTCACTCCAGCGGTATAAGCATCGCAAGTCATTTTGGTCTGCGGATCTGCTTCCATTTCTTTTAATGAAGACTCTGCAGCAAAACCCATCCCTAATCTCCTGAACTCACGGTCATGTTTAAGTGCAATTTTTCCTACAATTTCACTCGCCCTTCCTGCTGCTGCATGCGTTTGCAATTCCATTTGCCATAAACGAAATTTAGCGTGTAAAAACCCCTGTACAAAGTAGAGGTCACTATCCGATTCTGCAAAAACATGAGGAACTAACCGGTCATCAAGGTAAACTTCCACCTTTCCACTAAGTTGCGGAAATTTAAGTGCAGCACTAAAGCTAGCATGGGTGCTTTCTGCATTTTGCCAAACACCATGCTGGGGGCTCAATAATTTACCCAAAGGGGCCGGAAGCAATAGCTTTGTATTCAGCGTTATAACCAAGCCGGTTGTAATAGCTGTAGAAATAATCAGTGGTAAAATTCTCATTGGAAACAATTATACTGTAAATTAATAAAACCTTGCTTACCAACCCAAAATAGTGGTGATTATATCGTAAAAGGTTGGTTAAAATGAAAATACGCCAATTGCAATAACCAATCGAAGTTGCGCAATTGTCTAGCAATCATTTATTTTTGCAGAATGGAAATACTGCCAAT
>CANJDY010000221.1 GCA_947472635.1 Chitinophagaceae bacterium | reverse complement strand
TTGATTATTGCGAAGATCTTTGTTTTTGTTATCCCAGTCTACTCCCGAGTATTGATAAGTATTTTTCAGGTTATTAACAACGTTGATTGCATTGTCGTGTACAATGAATTTGGCGGAGTCTGGAATGAGGTCAGAAAAGCTTTTGATTGATTTTTTTACCGGAGCAGCTTTTTTCCAATTGCTATCGGGTAGGTGCTGGTAGTGGAACTGTCCATTCACTTCAAGTTGTACTCTTCTGCTAAAACTATCTTTCAATTTGATCAAAGAATCAATGGATGTATTGAGCTGACGAATGCTCAACATTTTGTAATCATTTTTGAAAATGCTGTCGGGCGTATTGAGCATTTGTAATGAACTTAAGTCAAATATTTTTTTATATTCTTTAAATCCCAATTGTATAAATTCTGTACTCGTATCCATTGGGTTTCCCCGTTCCTGGTATCTAAAGCCATTATATAGCGTAAACTCGAGGAATTTTTTATCCTTCGAAAATCCCATATTCCCTCTTTCAGCAATAATACTATTATCTTGAAGGGAGCTTTGTTGTTCATAAATTACCACATTGTGAATCGTTTTTCCATCCCGGTCTTTTTTTCCTACCTTAATGGAGTATCCCGGAATTTGATTGTAAAAAGTACCCTGTTTTAAATCGATTGCAGGTTTTTTGTAGGTGATATCGTAATAAAGTGTTTTAAATTCCAGATTGGCATAAGGGATAACATAATTGGCAAAAAGAAAGGTAATTCCACAGAGTACGATGGATACCAGTATGAGCGGCCGCAAAAAACGCAATAGCGAAATGCCGGATGATTTGATGGCTACGAGCTCAAAGCTTTCGCCGAGATTGCCCAAGGTCATTATCGATGAAATCAAGATGGCAATAGGCATCGCGAGCGTGAGTAGGGAAGCGCTGGCATACCATAAAAATTCACCAATAGTAAGCAGGTCAAGATCTTTACCTACTAGGTCATCAATGTATTTCCACAGGCTCTGCATCATCAGTACAAAAAATGCGATAAAGAATGTCGCAATAAATGGACCGATGAAGGATGTAAGAATCAGCTTGTCTATTTTTTTTATCATATACCCCATCCGCCGGAAGGCGAAATTTTTAACAAGTAATGCCGCCTAATTATTTAGCTATTGGAATTTAAATAATGGCTGCTATCACAAAGCTATGTACAATTTACCCTATGACCAATTGGCTTTATTTAAATTTGAATGGTTAACTTGTATATCCAATGACTGATTCTTTACAATTATCTCTTTCTGCTAGTGAACTTCAACTGGTTTGTAACAAAGACTGGATACTAGCCAAACAAATTATTATTGAGAAGGTATACCTACTTTTTGGAGCAGTTTCCGAAAAAATGCAGCAGTGTATTTTAGCCCATAGCAGCTTGCTACCTGCTGTTATAGCGGAAACTAGTCCTAAAATATCAAGGGGGGAAAATTACCGGGGGCTTCCTTATGTAATGCTAGATTATCCCCGCCATTTTAAAAAAGCAGATACCCTAGCGATTCGAACCTTATTTTGGTGGGGAAATTTTTTTAGCATCAACCTTCATTTATCTGGAGCATATAAAGAAAATGCGTTACCCATTTTGGAAGCCAACTTTGATTTGCTGCAGCAACAGGGCTATTATTTGTGTATTCATCCCAATCCTTGGGAACATCATTTTGAAGAAGATAATTATCGGCCTTTAAAAAATTATTTGGCAGCTGATTTTGCAGTGTTGGTTCAGCAAATGGACTTTATAAAAATTGCATTACCTATTCCTTTGCAGCAGTGGGAACTTGTTCCAACATTACTGGAACAGCATTTTAGTATAATCGTAGGGGTGTTATTGAAAATTAATTTCCCAAGCGATGGAAAAGATCTTTTACCTGGTATTCCCAAAGTTGGCTCTGGTCTTTAATGTCTTTCTTTTCTGCAAAATCTTTGATAATCAAAATAGTCTGATTGGTAACTTCAGATTTTTCGATGCTGAATTCAAAATATTCCTCTTTAGGTGCTTGTAACCAATGATAGCGAATATATTTATCTTCTTCCCCTTCCATTAATTCCGCCTGCTCATCCGATCCGTTCCACGAAAAACTGAATATTCCGTCTCTTTCATCCACCTTATCGGCAAACCATTCCTGCAATCCAGCAGGGGTACTCAAAAAATCATACAATATACCTGGAGAACATCTAACCGGGTATTCCAGCGTATATAAAACTTTCTTACTCATCTGACTAATTTAAATTCAATAGAATACTGCAATAATAACAAAATAATCGGTGTGTCAAAATTATTTTATGCATTTGTTATAAAGATTCTGCCCTCTTTTCAGTAGCAGCCCATTTTAACTGTATTTCAACTGAAAAATTATTTTATTTTTTATTAACAACATATTACATATTTATTTAAATTACATTTTATTATATATGTACGTGATTTAGAGGCCTAAGTCCTCCCATTTTAATTAACACCTTAAAAAAATCAAGTTTATGAGTATGCGCCAACTGAAGATCTCCAAATCCATTACCAACCGAGAAAGCCAAAGTTTAGAAAAGTACCTGCAAGAAATTGGTAGGGTTGAGTTGATTTCACCAGAGGAAGAGGTGAAACTCGCTGAACTCATCAAAAAAGGGGATCAACGTGCGTTGGACAAATTGACTAAGGCAAATCTGCGCTTTGTAGTTTCTGTAGCTAAGCAATACCAAAACCAGGGGTTAACATTGCCGGATTTAATCAATGAAGGAAATCTGGGGCTTATTAAGGCTGCTAGGAGATTTGATGAAACCCGTGGGTTTAAATTTATTTCCTATGCTGTTTGGTGGATTAGGCAAAGTATCCTACAGGCTTTGGCGGAGCAATCTAGGATTGTACGGTTGCCATTAAATAAAGTAGGGCTTACCAATCGAATTAGTAAGGCCTTTTCGCAATTGGAACAGGAGTATGAACGCGAGCCAACTGCGGAAGAGATTGCTTATTTATTAGATCTCGAAACCGAAGAGGTGGCGGCTTCCATAGGTTCTTCCGCCCGTCATATCAGTATCGACCAGCCTTTTGCGGATGGGGAAGAGGGATCGATGTTGGATGTGTTGGAAAATCCAAATACCGATAGCACTGATATGTACCATTCATTTAAGGTTTCTTTAACTGCAGAAATTGAGCGGTCACTCAATACGTTAACAGAAAGGCAAAAAGATGTCATCTGTTTTTTCTTTGGAATTGGGGTGGATCATCCACTCAGTCTGGAGGATATTGGAGAAAGATATAGTCTTACCAGGGAAAGAGTTCGGCAAATAAAAGACAAAGCACTTACCAAATTAAGGTCTACTTCCCGCTGCAAGCACTTGCGAACCTATCTGGGAGCCTAAAGATTTCATACATTTGCACAAATTACAGAAGTGAACTTTTTTAGTTCACTTCTTTGTTATTGCACAACCAATAAATACAGTCCATGTTTACGACATTAAGCGAAAGGCTAGAAAGCGCCTTTAAAAATATTAAAGGTCAGGGTAGGATCTCTGAACTCAACATAGCCAATACGGTAAAAGATATTCGAAGAGCCTTGGTGGATGCGGATGTTAACTATAAAATAGCCAAGGAATTTACAGATACGATTAAGGAAAAGGCACTCGGCGAAAAGGTGTTGACAGCCGTGAGTCCAGGCCAGTTGATGGTAAAAATTGTGCAAGATCAGTTAACCGAATTGATGGGGGGAAGCGAAAGTGAATTCAATATCAGTGGTAATCCTGCCATCATCTTAGTTGCAGGATTGCAGGGTAGTGGTAAAACAACCTTTAGCGGCAAACTAGCCAATTATTTAAAAACAAAAAAGGGTAAATCTCCCTTATTGGTGGCAGCTGACATATACAGGCCTGCGGCAATTGATCAGTTGGAAGTGTTAGGTGGTCAGATAGGGGTGGATGTGTTTAGTGAGCGAGATAATAAGGATGCGGTTAGTATTGTGCAAAATGCCATCAAAGAAGCAAAGGCTACCAATAAGAATGTACTGATCATTGATACTGCCGGACGCTTAGCCGTAGACGAAGTGATGATGAATGAGGTGGCCAATATTAAAAAAGCCATCAATCCACAAGAGATTTTATTTGTGGTAGATAGTATGACTGGTCAGGATGCAGTGAATACAGCCGCCGCTTTTAATGAGCGCCTTGATTTTACAGGGGTAGTGCTTACCAAGTTAGACGGTGATACCAGAGGCGGGGCCGCATTGTCTATTAAATATACAGTTAACAAGCCCATTAAGTTTGTTAGTAGTGGCGAAAAAATGGATACGCTCGATGTCTTTTATCCCGATAGGATGGCTCAGCGGATTCTTGGAATGGGCGATATTGTAAGTCTGGTAGAAAAGGCTCAGGAGCAGTTTGATGCAGTGGAAGCAGCTAAACTTGAAAAGAAAATTCGTAAAAATCAGTTTGATTTTGAAGATTTTAAAACCCAGTTGCAGCAAATTAAAAAAATGGGTAATCTCAAAGACCTGATGGGAATGATCCCCGGCGTTGGCAAACAAATTAAGGATGTGGATATCAATGATGACGCTTTCAAAGGTATCGAAGCGATGATTAATTCAATGACCTTGCAGGAAAGACGTAACCCCGATATTATCAATCCTAATCGTAAATTAAGGATTGCAAAGGGAAGCGGGAAAGATATTGCCGAATTAAACCAGTTTTTAAAGCAGTTTGAACAAATGAAAGGCATGATGAAAATGATGAATAAGATGCCGATGGGTAATATGCCGGGAATGGGTAAAAGGTAATTATTTTAGCATTTTAGGGGTTCAGACCTTTTCTGTAGCCCAGCTATTGGCCCCTGTCCATTCTATTTCCCTCTATTTTTGGTTGGATAGCTTAAATTTCATCAATTGGATTTGGATTTTGGTGATTCGCAGGTTATCTTTGCTTTCCTTTTCTAAGGAAGATTAAAGAAACCCTATTAGTTAACAACCCCAAAAAATTTCTATTTTTTATGGCTGTAAAAATGAGACTCCAAAGACATGGGTCCAAAAAGAGACCTTTCTACTTCATCGTAGTAGCAGATGCCCGTAGCCCACGTGATGGCAAATTTATTCAGAAACTTGGTACGTACAATCCACTGACTGTTCCAGCAACAATTCAGATTGATCGTCAAAAAGCGTTAGACTGGTTACACAAAGGTGCTCAGCCAACTGACACCGTTCGTCGTATCCTTTCTTTCAAAGGCGTATTGTTCCTG
>CANJDY010000220.1 GCA_947472635.1 Chitinophagaceae bacterium | reverse complement strand
TTTTTATTCGTTTATCCAAACAAATTACTGGATGCACAATGACAAATTCCCATTGATTTGCAGCCATACCGGAGTGGTTAGCAAATGCAGGAGCTTAGATGCCTTGATTGCACAAGATGATGAAATGGAAAGGTATGACACTAGCAACTATCTTCATGAACAAAGCATTAATCTTTGTGCAGAAGATATTTTAGTAATTTCCGAAACCGACGGATTGATAGGAATACAACTGGATGAGCGGAGAATAGCGGGTAATATTGTCATTGCCATTGTCAAAAAAAACAGGAAACTTACCAGTGCTGATTTGCGCAGACAATATGCAAAAATAGTGTTCGCCAATTTATTTGAAATTGTAAAAACTGTCAATTCAAAAAAGGGCTGGGACCTACTTTCTATTGGCAGTGACTTCGATGGATTTATCCATCACCTGGATTTTTACCCTACTACTGCCGAAATGCCAATTTTAAAAAAAGACCTTTTTGAATTTTTGATTCAGCCGGAAGAAATTTCACAAACAGGATTTAATTACTCAATGCCTTTAGATGAAATTAATCGATTGATGTTTGGATTAACAGCCGAAAAAATCATTCAAAAAATATTTGCAGGAAATGCAATGAATTTTCTGCAAAAGAATTTTAACCGATAATAATTTCTACAATGGGCAATTCACTTATTCTATTATTTTTTCTACCCTCGTTAATTTTCCATCACTATTCATTCCTTCCAAAATAACATAAAGTCGTTTACTGATGTCATTATTAAAGAACTCTACATGGAAAGAATTATTTTTTTTATCTGTTAAAATAAATGGATTCCAATACAAAGTAGTGCGCACATCTTTTGGCGTGGGCTGGGCAGTACTATAATCGGGATTAAAAAAATCTTTGTATTTGGTATACCCTGCCAACAGTTGAAAACCCAGGTTATCACCAGGAGTATATTTAACATCAGTTCCTTTTCTTGTATACACAGCAATCGCACCACCTGCACCGCCACCGGAAGCACCAAAAAATGGCGGATGAAACACTTTCACATACGCTACATCACTCATGGACAGGCCTTCTAATTGATCCGCCTCTATACGCATCTCATCCAAAAAAATCTCAGGTCTACTTCCTCTCCAGCTGAGTGTCGTTTCGCCATTGGTTTCGCTTATCTGCAGTCCCGCTACTCGGCCAGTTAAATACCTAAATACATCCGTCATACCCAATGCCGAAGGGTCATTTTCTATATCAAAATTGGTAGCTTCGCCACCAGAAAATAAGCCACTAGCATATTTATCATCTAACAGTTCTTTTGCTGATCTTAGTTTCGCTCGTAAGGTTATTTCCTGAAGGGTAGTAGTAGCAAACTGATCGATTCGGAATTTTTCTGCATAAAAAAACCGTTCCCGCTCTATTGCAATACTATCCAATGGATTTTTCCATAATAATAGCGGAGCTGTTCGCGGCATGTATATTGTAGCCGGTGGGGGAATTAGTCCATTAGTAAATTTAACCACTGCCCTATTCGTTAACCTTTTATCGCCGTTGAACTGGTAATATATTTTTAAAGTATCATAAAAACTTACACCTTTTTGTATAAAATGGCCACTGGGAGATACAGGTAAAAAAAGAAATTGCTTACTGCTATCACTTGCCTGCAACACAAGATTGATCAATAGTTTAGATTTAAATGATTTGGCGGCATTTACTCCGCTAACAGAACCGCTAATTTGAAGGTAATCTGTATCCCTTGAATTAATATTTACAGGTGGCTGGTTGTTGGCAATCTTAGCCCAGTTAAACCGGCGCCATCCATGTGTTAGCATTACCAAATCTAGCTGCTGGCGAATAGTATCGCTATTATTAAAAAAATAATAGGAAGGATTATGAATAGCGCCTTTTATATCTGCTGCCAATAACATTTGAGAAATAATGGTGTTACTGGAATCGACTAAAAGATCGGCATCAGTAATTGCCATTGACATATTGCTAATAGAACTATCTGGAACGAATACGTCCAAAGCATTCCTTGCTCTACCGGCTAATCCTTTTTTGGTAATGGTAATAATCGGCTCAAAGCTGTATGCCTCGTTATTTACAAATACTGCCCGCTCTGCAATAGGTACCCAATTGGCATCAAATAGTGTAATCTGCACGATACCCGTTGGCAAACCATCGGTAGCTATTTCTGCTAAGGAAGATGTTTTAGAAATAAGACTAATTCGGAATTTGTAAATTTCATGCTGGTTGATATGAGCAATAGCATACAAAGTTTTAAAATTAGCTGCAACTTCCTCGCTTCTATTGATAACAAAAATAATTTTGTGCTTTAAAGGCCTCACCTGAATCATTGCACCAGCCTGTCTAGTAATGGGCAAAAGAGTGATATGGTCTTCTCCATACTCGTCCACCCAGGAGGTGGTGTAGGTTTCTTTTGCATCTACCTGCAGCGAAAAAGTACCCATGCCATCATGAACCGTTGTAAAGGAATCAACCAATTCGCCCTGGCTATTTTTTATTGCTCCCGAAATATTGACAGGTATCCCATATTGATTGGTGGCTAAAAATGCCACCTGCTGAACAACACCTCCTACCAAATCCCCTGACTCGGGGAAGTAATGGATAGACGCAACTAGCTTATCGGATTTGTGCTTTGCTTTACTACCAATGGATTGATCCACCCTAAGATCTTTATTGTATAAAAAGGCGGTGTCAAAATTTAGCATCCAGTTGGTATAGGCTTTTGCATGCAATAGCTTTCCGGTGTATTTTTCCGGAACAATGAATTGTCCTCTTGCAGATGACTCAAACATGGGAGAAGCAGTATGACTGATTAGTTTACCCTGTTCGTCGAACCAGTCAACATAAAAATTATGGCTGTAATCTGAAGTAGTAATATCGGCCATTACATAGGCTTTGAACCAAATGGTTTCACCCTTGCTATAACTACTTTTATCAAAATGAATATGAATCTTTTCCTGCGGAAAATTTTCTGCATATACACTCATCATGGAGTCTATTTGCTGAGCCGATAGCTTCGAGATGAAGAGTAAAATAAGTCCAAAAAGAAAGGTAGTTTTTTTCATTGCTTGGTGCTAAAAAAGAATAGACAAGGTTAGCCTGTTTTGGTTTGAAAGGGTGAATATAACAAATTTAGCTATCCTCAAGTTAGTATGGTCTATAACTGACTGTTAACAATTAGTCAAAACTGACTGGCTAAGTTTATTTGACTATTGGCAAATTGCTGCTAAACTATTTGTGCAGCCGCAATAAAAAAGCGATGGCCTGTTTTTTCAAACAAGCCATCGCTTTTTTTATTATGTTCGGGAGATTTTTAGTAGCCCGCGTTTTGCTTCATATAATTAGGAAGGTTGGAAGCTCCGTCAACCGCATTTTGTGGTATTGGAAAAATTCTTTTATTTTTATCTGTATTGGTTTTTTCAGTCCAGGTACCTTCGTACTTACCAAAGCGAATCAAATCGGTTCTACGATTCATTTCCCAATACAACTCAAAACCTCTTTCACGCAATAGCAGATCAAGGGTGATGGAAGCTAATGGACTACCTTTTACAGTATAAGCTGTCCTGGAATTTCTTACAGAATTAACATCTGCTAGTGCACCAGCAGCGTCTCCCTTGCGAAGTTTTGCTTCGGCACGCATCAGATATACATCCGCTAGGCGAAGAATAGAGATATCAGCTTCCCCGTAATTTCTACCACTGGCAGATTTCCGACTGAACTCATATTTCTCTACTCTGTAACCAGTTGAATAGTTACTTCCTGCAGTAGTAAAATCAATAAATTCAGAAAAATTTACCGGTAGATTCGGATTACTGCGGGTAGTATTATACAATTTACCCACCTTGAATTTACCATCAGGACATTTTACAAAAACACCATTTTGACGAATCAGGCCATATTGTTGTCCGCGCAAAATTCCACGATTGATATTAAAATCGGGTCCTAAAACACAGGAATCTCCAGGATTGGTATACATGGAAACATTTTGTTTGAAAAACCTTGGGTCAGCCGCTGCAGGATCAACAGCACCATTCGCCGCTACCCATGTCTGATAAAAATCTGAAGTAATACCTGGACCATCGGTTCCATTGGCAGAAGGAAATTCAGCTAATGGAAACTGGTCGCCGGAAAGGGAAAAATAAGCCATTCTATTATGACCATTCAGGTCAAAACGTTGGTCAACTGCAAAAATCAATTCCTTATTGGTATGATTGTCATTTCCAAAGATGGCGAAATAATCAGCTGATAAAGCATACTGACCTGAGCTGATCACTTTATCACAATACTTGATTACCTCATCCATGTCTTCTGTCTTAAAGGTCAAGGATGCAGCATAAATATCGCGATAAGAGGCGGCATTGATACTTAATCTTGCAATCAAGGCCCATGCAGCAGCTTTGGTAAACCTGCCAGGTCCTACTGCTGTAGACAAATCTGGCTCTGCAGCTATCAACTCACTTTTAATATAAGCAACAGCATCCGCACCACGTATGATTTTGGAAACTGCACCCGGATCTTCTTTTACCAAGGCAATACCAAATAGATCTAAGGTCATCCAGTTGTAAAAAGCACGCATACCCCTTGCTTCTGCCATATAGGTTTTTACATTGGCGTCCTTATTATCTTTTAGAGAACTGATGGCGGAAATACATCTTGACATACTTGTCATAATAAATCCCCAGGTTTCCCATACATTGATATCAGTAGTAGCCGTTTCATGCTTATGCATGGATAAATAAATACCATTATCACCCCAATCGGTTCCACCCCTATAAGGTAAGATAGCCTCATCGGTAGAAATTTCCTGTAAAGTGAAATAAGTGGTATGCCTGTAGATATCCGGGAGACGAGCATAGGTTGGAGCAATCAATCCATCGGCGATTTGCTTTTCACTAAGACCGGTTACGGATGATTCATCCAACACCTTTTCATTCAATTTTGAACAGCTTCCTGCAATGGTTATGATGGCCGAAAGCAGGATCGTTTTTATAAATATTTTTTTCATGTTTACTAATTTTAGAATGATACGTTTAAACCAAAAATAACAGATCTCGCTTTTGGATAGGTCAAATAATCAATACCAAAAGATGCAATTCCACCCGAAGAATGATCTGTATTTACCTCTGGGTCAAACCCATTGTATTTGGTGATTACAAAAAGATTCTGGCCAGTAACAGATAATCGCATAGCAGTTATCCAACGACTTACACCGATATTTTTTGTATTAAAGGTATACCCAAGCGAAAG
>CANJDY010000219.1 GCA_947472635.1 Chitinophagaceae bacterium | reverse complement strand
TCAATTATCCATTATAATCGCTGCCCGACCCCGTCAGCGGTTGTAAACCCTGACGGCGGTTGGATGAATACGGCAACAAAGGAGTGAATGGTCAATGGTGAATGGCACGGCCATCTTGCTGTTTCTAAACGATTATGCTAATACATTCAGCACACTATCAGTTTTCAGTTTTTAATTATCCAGTTATCCATTTATCACTGAACATTCACAATTCACCATTCACCATTGACCATTACCCATTGGGGTTCACATAAGCAATCAGTGCCCTTACATAGATTTCGAATGCCTCGATACCTCTGGGGGTTATTTTACAGATCGTCTGAGGATAGTGTTGTTTGAACTGTTTTACCACTTCAATATAGCCTGCTGCGCTTAGTTTATTGATCTGGACACTCAGGTTTCCTGCAGTCGCATTCGCTTCTTTTCTCAAAAAGGTAAACTCCGCTTCCTTGTCACGCATCAATACACTCATTATGGCCAATCTTAACTGGGAGTGCAATAAGGGGTTTAAGGGTTCAAATTTAGACATAGAGCAATTTTTATAGGGTTATGCCAAAATAGGCAAAGAAGGCCTCCAAAAAAGGCTACAATAAGGCCAGAACGATTTTTATTTGATTCAACCCGTCACTTGGCTGCTTTTGACAATTATTTGAACAAATGCGCACTCATATATTGAATTATTAATATATAGTTGATTAAAATTAATGGCGTTGATTGCAAACCCTTTACAATTTATGGAGCCAAAGCTGTTGACTAAATAAGGAGGATTCCGGTAAAAAACCTTCAACAAGATGATAATAAATCACCGGATCGCTGTTTTATTCCTTAGGCATTTTTTTCTAGCCATTTTTACTTAATAATCTAGGGTGTAAACCCCATTTTCCTAGCACTGACCACAGCGTATTTGTTTTCTTTAAATAAGTTATAAATATAAAATAGTTTGTATTATAAACCATATTAAATTTGTGCATTATTAATATTTTTCAACGGAGAGAATATCCTTCAAGCATCCGTTAATTTCAACATAACATACTGTAAAACAATAATTTACATTCATTTTAAACGACTCTTTACGCCTTTGATTAGAGGTGAAAAGTTATTAACATTTTAAAAAATATATTTTTTTATGTGGGGGCAAATTGTAATTTAGCAATAGAATTTAATGGGTTAGTAAGTATAAAGGGTCTGCAGAAATGCTGACCCTTTTGCTTTTTACCAATGCCTCATTATCCATTCAATAGAAAGAAATAAATCTGACTTTTTTTTTAATTACACCCATTTTTCATGCTGTTTTGTTTCCAAAAATTTATCAAAATAATTTTCTGATTGCATTTTGCTAGCTACCAATTTTTTGACTTTTTCTTTTTAAAAAAAAATTGAAGTTTTCAATTTTCATGCATTTCCTATTTTCTCATTTTCGAATTTTCGAATTTTACGATTTACATTTACAATATGAGTAAAACAAAGTCAGGATTTTTTTGTCAGAGTTGTGGATACGAAAGTGCCAAGTGGGTCGGAAAATGCCCGGGCTGTGAAAACTGGAATACATTTGTAGAAGAGGTTATTGTAAAGGGTAATGAAAAGAAAGAAAACAATGAGTGGAAGGAATATAATGGAATAGGGAAATTAAAAACCATCTCCATCAACGAAGTAAGCAGTGCAGAAGAAAAAAGAATCATTACCAATGATGCGGAAGTAAATCGTGTGCTAGGAGGCGGCATCGTATTGGGAAGTATCGTATTAGTAGCAGGTGAACCAGGCATCGGCAAATCAACCCTGTTTTTACAGATTGGATTACAACTAAAGGAGGTGGTAACACTGTACATTAGTGGCGAAGAAAGTGAGCAACAAATCAAAATGCGGGCAGATAGGGTCGGCATCAAAAGCGACTCGTTTTATTTACTAACAGAAACCAATACCCAAACAATTTTTCAGGAAATAAAAAAACTGAAACCACAGTTGGTCATCGTCGATTCCATTCAAACTTTACAGTCCCCTTTTGTAGAGAGCGGCCCCGGAAGTGTAAGCCAGATAAGGGAATGCGCCGCAGAGCTACAACGATTTGCCAAAGAAACCCAGACACCGGTTTTTTTAATTGGGCATATTACCAAGGACGGAAATATCGCCGGTCCAAAAATTTTAGAACACATGGTTGACACGGTACTGCAGTTTGAAGGTGATCGCCATTATGCATACCGAATTTTGAGGACGCTCAAAAATAGATTTGGTTCCACATCAGAATTAGGTATCTACGAAATGACCAGCGAAGGGATGCGTGCTGTAAGCAACCCCTCTGAAATTTTAATTACCCAAAAGGAAGAACAATTAAGCGGCATTGCCATTGCTGCAACCATCGAAGGGATGCGGCCATTGTTGATAGAAGGACAGGCTTTGGTAACCCAAAGCGTGTATGGCACACCGCAACGAACCGTCAGCGGCTTTGACCTTCGCCGACTTCAACTTTTACTGGCAGTACTTGAAAAAAGAGGCGGCTTTCATTTTGGAGTAAAAGATGTATTTGTAAATATTGCAGGTGGTATAAAAGTAGAAGATCCCTCCATCGATCTGGCAATTGTTTGCGCTTTGTTGAGTAGTTACGAAGACATTCCCGTAAACCAACACTATTGCTTTGCCGGAGAAGTGGGATTGAGCGGAGAAATCAGAGCGGTCAACCGTATCGAACAACGAATTGCAGAAGCTGAAAAATTAGGATTCAAAAAAATTATTGTCAGCAAGTACAATGCCAAATCACTGAACAAAATAAAATTTGATATTGAAGTGGTGCCACTTGCCAAAGTGGAAGAATTGTACCAGTATTTATTTTAAAAAAAATCCCTTTTTTACAAGAAAAAAGACATCCTAATAGGGCAGTTGTAGGCTACAATAAAAAATCATTGTGGGCCCATTTCCACTCTTTTAAATATAATTTTAGTGAAAAAATGAGTATTTTTTGTAATATATTGAGGAATGTCAGCCCTGCAATCCATTTTTTTTGACGCCCTCCATCTTTTCTACCCTCATACCTGCACGGGATGTGGCTCAGACCTATTAAACGATCACCAGCTACTTTGCTTACAATGCATCAACGATTTACCCCATACCAATTTTGCCCAACATGCCAACAACCCCATCGAAAAAATATTTTGGGGTAGAATTCCGCTGGTTGCAGCCCATAGCGAATTTTATTTTGCCAAAGAAACGCTCCTCCAACACCTGATTCACCAATTAAAATACAAAGGCAACCAAGATATTGGCTATTTTCTGGGAGAGCTCATGGGCAACAGTTTATTGAACAGTAACCGGTTCAAAAATCTAGATTACCTGGTTCCACTGCCTCTATACCCCGAAAAAGAAAGAAAAAGGGGATTTAACCAAGCTGCGGTAATTTGCGATGGCATATCGGCCAGTATGCATATCCCTGTAATCGTAGACAATGTTATCCGGCAGCGGTTTACTGAAACACAGACTAAAAAACACCGAAGAGAAAGATGGGAAAATGTAGCGGACAGTTTTTTTGTTAAGAACCCAACAATACTCTTCAATAAAAATCTGCTATTGGTGGATGATGTAATCACCACCGGCGCTACCTTGGAAGCCTGCGGGCAGGCAATTATACAAACTGCCAACGTGAAGCTAAGTGTAGCAACTTTGTCAATGGCAACCAAATAGAAAGGATGTATAGTTGGCTAGTACCCAAACAATCAGCTCCTGCCAGTTACAATTTAATAATTTAACCTGAAGTAATTATATTCTTAATAAAAAAGAAGTACTTTCAGGTAATAGCAACAAAATCCTTTTTCAATCGTTACACGTTAAAAATACCAATCAACATGTTAAAATCATTACTCATTTCAACTGTACTCATTTCTTGTATGTCGTTAACCAATGCGCCCATAAACAACAAGGAAGGCAATTTACCTCAACAACCTGCAGCCAAATCGATCTTCGACTTTTCAGTGGACGCACTCGATGGTAGCCGAATCAATTTTGCCGCCTTTAAAGGAAAAAAAATATTGATTGTAAACACCGCCTCCGAATGTGGGTATACTCCTCAATATGAAGGCCTGGAAGCACTTTACAAAAAATACAAAGACCGTTTGGTAATAGTTGGATTTCCGGCAAATAATTTTGGC
This sequence comes from Chitinophagaceae bacterium, assembly GCA_947472635.1. Next base: position 1,119 of record CANJDY010000219.1, on the reverse strand, counting down.
GGACAGGAACCAGGTTCCAATGCTGAGATTAAAGAATTCTGCAAAAAGAATTACGGTGTTAGTTTTCCAATGGCTGCCAAGATTTCTGTAAAAGGAGAGGACACGGCTCCTATTTATAAATGGTTATGCAATAAAAGTGAAAATGGCGTATTGGACGCGGAAATAAAATGGAATTTTAATAAATTTTTGTTGGACGAAAATGGGAAGATTATTGTGAAATTTAACAGCAATGTTACCCCTTTAAGTGAAGAATTGACCAGTAAATTATAGAATTAAAAAATATTTTTGATAGACATCCAGGGTTTAAAAAACTTTGGATGTCTTTTTTATTTTACTTTGTGCTGTGCAATTCGAAAAAGGTATAGGGCAAAGGGAGATCAAAGAGCAATTGATTCAAATGGTACAGCATAATCGGCTGAGCCATGCATTATTATTTTTAAGCAAGGAAGGATCCGGTGCACTATCACTGGCACTAGCATTTGCCCAGTACATTGTATGTGAACAGGTGAATGGTAAAATAAAAAAATCTGAAGAGCCTTCTCTTTTTGGAGAGCCTGAGCTCGCTAGCCAACCAATAGCCAATTTTACAGACTCTTGTGGAGTTTGCAGCGCCTGTACCAAAGCCAGTCAACTAATACATCCCGATATTCACTTTTCATATCCGGTAATACCCCGAAAGCCAGGCGATAAGCCCATTAGTACGGATTATATCAACGAATGGAGAGGCTTTACAGCCGCCCAGCCCTATGGCAATGTGTACGACTGGCTCCAATTTATAGGTGCAGAAAATAGACAGGGAAATATTACCTCCGATGAATGCAATGATATTAACCGTAAAATAAGTTTGAAAAGTTTTGAGAGTGAATATAAAATTTTAATCATCTGGATGCCCGAATACCTCACCAAAAACGGCAACAAATTATTAAAACTCATTGAGGAGCCGCCACCCAACACCTTATTCTTGCTGGTGGCAGAAAACGAAGACCTTATCTTGCCTACAATCTTATCTAGAACACAATTGGTGAAAATCCCTTCGCTTTCGAATTTGGAAGTGGAATCAGCTTTAGCCCAAAGAATGGGGGTGCCAATTGAAAAAGCGCAACAAATAGCAGCCCTAAG
>CANJDY010000218.1 GCA_947472635.1 Chitinophagaceae bacterium | reverse complement strand
GGTAGTAATTTTACCCACATGCCTTCTTCCCACCCATATATAAAAAAGCTGATTCAATGCATTGATCTGGAAGAGAAAGAGCAAGTAAGAAGATATAGTCTGGATCAACAGCATACGCTAAAATCACTAAAAGCAGAGGGGTTGGCTTTACACCCAATTATAGTTACTCGAAAAAATTTTGGCTACGCAGATTATCCAGAAATAAGTTTTCGACTTAATTTTCCTTCAGAGACCAACCAGTTTAAAGATGGGGCTGCTATTGAATGCTTCTTTTCGGGAGAAGAGCCCATAAAAGGAGTATTGATCAATTTAGAAGGTAAAATAGGCGAGTGTAGGCTTTTTGCTCCCGACTTTCCAGATTGGATAGAGGACAATGGGGTAGGAATAAAATTAGCCCCCGACCAACGCACTACCACTATACTGAAAGCTGTATTGAACGAACTAGAAAAAAATCCCTCCTCGCTTCAACTGTTTGAAAAAATACACGGTGACTCACCGGTTAAGATAACAGTTGCTACAACAGCCCCCTTACCGCTTAATTATAAAAATCAGCAATTAAATGAAAGCCAGCAAAAAGCGGTGGAAGCAATTACCCAAAATGAAAATATTGCCATTGTTCATGGTCCACCTGGCACGGGTAAAACCACTACCTTGATTGAGGGCATCATTCAATTAATCAAATCCGGAGAAAAAGTATTGGTAGCAGCACCAAGCAATACAGCGGTAGATAATATTGCCAAAGGCCTGCTTTTACAGGGTGTTGAGGTGTTAAGGGTAGGAAATACCAGTAAGGTAGACGCAGTGCTGTTTCCACATACCCCTGAAGGAAAACTCGCCAATAGCAAGCAGCAAAAAGAGATCAAGCAGTTAAAAATAAGGGCAGAGGAATTCAGGAAAATGGCCTTGAAATATAAAAGAAGTTTTGGAAAGGCGGAAAGAGAGCAACGTAACCTATTATTTAAGGAAGTAAAAAGCATCAGAACCGAAATAAAAAAATTACAATCCTACAACGAGGAAAAACTATATGCAGCAGCCGAGGTAATTGCTGGCACGCCCATCGGGTTGTACGATTCAAAAATTAAACAACTCACCTTCAACACCCTAGTGATAGATGAAGCCGGACAATGTATAGAACCGCTGGCATGGTGCATATTCCCATTGGCGCAAAAATATGTATTGGCCGGAGATCATTTACAGCTACCCCCTACCGTATTGAGCCATGAGGCTGCTCGAATGGGTTTGCAACAGTCCATATTGGAATCAAGTATTGAAAGGGTAAACCCAGTTTTTTTATTAAATACGCAATACCGGATGCGAGCAACCATCGCAGGGTTTTCCAGCAATTATTTTTATAACAACCTATTACAAACGGCTACCCACTTATTGGATACAGGGGTTCACCTCAGTTTCATAGATACAGCAGGGTCGGGGTTGAACGAGGCGCATGGCAGTAACGGAATGAGTTTGCAAAATGAAGGAGAACTGGCGATAGCTCAAAAACTGATTTCCACTGAAAATCTTGATCCAGTCAAAACCGCTTTCATCTCTCCTTATGCGGGACAGGTAGCTGCTGCAAGAGAACTATTGCCCAAAGAAATGCGCATCAGCACCATCGATAGTTTTCAGGGGCAAGAGCAGCACACCATTATTTTATCGCTGGTACGCAGCAATGACGATGGGGATATCGGGTTTTTAAAAGATTACCGTAGAATGAATGTGGCCATCACAAGAGCCAAGGAACAGCTTTTTGTAATCGGCGACAGTTCCACCATTGGAGGGGATGCCTTCTACCACTCTTTTCTAACCTACATAGAAAATAAAGGCATTTACCGTACAGTTTGGGAATTTGAGTTATAGTAAAATCAATAGGTCGAATTTACCCTACAACCTGCTCTAGGTCAAGGTGCCAATCTTTCGGTTTTCCAAACACCTAGACTAGTTTCGGTATATAAAATCCTGTCGTGCATTCTACTGGGACGACCCTGCCAAAACTCAATGCTCACGGGTTTAATACGGTAACCACCCCAATGAGGAGGCTTTGGTATAGCGCCATGTTTGAACCGCTCTGCATAATAATCAAAGGTTTCTTTCAGAAAGGCTTTGCCGGCCACCACCATACTTTGAGGAGATGACCATGCACCAATTTTACTCCCCTCTGGGCGACTATCAAAATAGTCAATACTTTCTTTCAAAGAAATTTTTTCGGCCACTCCAGTTATACGAACCTGTCTTTCGAGTTCTTTCCAGAAAAACAATAAGCAGCAATGAGGGTTCAGATCCAATTGCTTGCTTTTTGCACTATTGTAATTGGTAAAAAAAACAAAACCTTTCTCGTCAAAAGCTTTCAATAAAACGATTCTTGCATCAGGCACCCCCGTACTATCGACAGTGGCTACTGTCATGGCATTCATTTCCACGATACTGGAAGCGGCTGCTTCCTCCCACCATTTTGAAAATTGCGCAATGGGTGACTCAGCTACCTCTTCCTCATTAAGTGAGTGCAGGGTGTAATCCTTGCGAAGATTTGAAAGCGCTTCGGGGCTCATATTTTTCCAATTTTATGGCTCAAAGATAAAACACTTATTCAAGCAGCGGTTAATCTTTTGGGGTTCGGAGTTTAGAGGTATAGAGGTTTAGGGGTTTAGAGGTTTAGAGGTTTAGAGGTTTAGGGGTTTAGGGGTTTAGGGGTTTAGGGGTTTAGAGGTTTAGGGGTTTAGAGGTTTAGTTATAACTACTTCATATAATTTACAATCGGCACAGCTACAGAGAAAAGTAAAAAAAGATTTTTTTAGGATGAGTTAAATCAAAAATTTATCTTCGGAAAAGAAAGCTGGTTCCCCTAACCTTATTACAAAAATGCTGACCATACATTTTGAACAGCATTGAGTAGGGGGAATTGCGATTGGATTGAAAAACAATTTCCATCATAACAAATGAATTGGACGCTTGCCATTAAACAATTAATTAAAAAAATCAATGAAACCATCTACAAGAATTCAGCTTTCGATCATGATGTTCCTCGAGTTTTTTATATGGGGATCTTGGTATGTGACCATGGGGACTTATCTTGACAAAGTTTTACATGCTTCCGGCGGACAGGTTGGAGCAGCCTATGGAGCGATGGCAATTGCAACCATCATTTCACCATTTTTTGTAGGCATGATTGCAGATAGATTTTTTGCTGCCCAAAAAGTACTGGGTATTTTGCACCTCGCAGGTGCTGTTCTGTTGTACCTTATCTCTTCTACTGATAACCCCGATTCATTTTATTGGTTACTGCTATTGTATGCATTGCTCTATGCACCCACGCTTGCACTAACCAATTCGGTGGCATTCAGACAAATGAAAGACCCCGGCAAAGAATTCCCTTCCATACGGGTACTAGGAACCATTGGATGGATCGCAACCGGATGGCTGCTGGACAAGGTTTTTAAAATCACTACTGAAGAACTGGTATTTACTTTTAAAATGGCCGCCGTAGTATCCGCTGCGCTAGGGATTTTTAGTTTCTTTTTGCCCGATACACCGCCCAAGTCAAGTTCTACCAAAACAAGCTTTTCACAAATTCTCGGAACCGATTCGTTTGTTTTATTTAAGGATAAATCTTTTGTCGCTTTTTTTATTGCCTCCATTTTAATCTGTATCCCCTTATCGTTTTACTACAGTTTTGCTAATTTGTACCTTACAGAAGCTGGGATGCAGCATGTAACCAGCAATATGACATTCGGACAGTTTTCTGAAGCATTTTTCATTTTACTGATTCCTTTTTTCTTTAGAAAATTTGGCGTTAAATGGATGATTGCAGTGGGTATGATTGCCTGGAGTTTGCGTTTTGTATTCTTTAGCTTCGGTAATGCAGGTGCTGCTGAATGGATGCTATTTGCTGGCATTCTTTTGCATGGGGTTTGCTTCGATTTCTTTTTTGTAACCGGACAAATATATACTGATAATAAAGCCGGGGAAAAAATACAAAGCGCTGCGCAAGGAATGATCACGATGGCCACTTATGGAATTGGTATGTGGATTGGATCAACGCTATCTGGCATTGTAAAAGATTATTTTACTGTAAATGCAATCGTAGCATGGAAAAGTATCTGGATGGTGCCTGCAGGTATTGCAGCTGCAGTACTGGTTATTTTTATCCTATTTTTTAAGGATAATAAAAATCAAATAATTCCTGAGGCATAAAATCTATACCAGATAAGTGGAATAGCAGATGCGCTCCAATTAAAATCAATTTTTTTTATACAATCACCACTACTTAAAAAATAAACTACCAATTGAAATTATGAAACGAATTGCTATGTTAGGCTCCGGATTTATAGGAAGATTTTATGCCGATTCATTACAGGGACAAAGAAGTAAGGACAGCGTTATCACGGTATATTCTCGTCGTGAAGAAGCTGCAAAAAAATTTGCAGCCGACTATCATTGCGATCGCTACACTACTGACATGGAAGATGCTATTGCGCAGCCCGACGTTGATGTAGTATGCATTGCATTACCCAATCATCTGCACGAGGCTGCAGTAATGTTATGCTGCAAACACAAAAAAGCAGTGCTCACCACCAAACCCTTGGGACGTAATGCGGAAGAAGCCAAGCGAATGCTACTCGCTGTAGAAGCCGCTGGCATTTTTAACGGCTACCTCGAAGACCTTGTGTATACACCGAAATTCTTAAAATCCTATGAAAGTGTAAAGAACGGGGCACTGGGTAGAATCCTATGGGCAAAATCAAGAGAAACCCATCCCGGCCCTCATAGCGACTGGTTTTGGGACATCGAACAAGCCGGTGGCGGCTGCATACTCGATCTGGGTTGCCATTGTATTGAAATTACCCGCACCTATATTGGTAAAGATATTAAACCCGTAGAAGTGATGTGCTGGGCCGACACCCAGGTAAAGCCCATCGATGCAGAAGACCATGCCATTGGATTGATTAAATATGAAAATGGAGCCATGGCACAATTTGAAGTAAGTTGGACTTTCCGTGGCGGCCTTGACCTAAGAGATGAAGTGATGGGAACCGAAGGAACCATCTGGGTCAATAATTTTTTACGCACCGGTCTAGAAATGTTTACTACAGGTAAGGGAGGAGATTATATCGCAGAAAAAGCAGAAAGCAACAGTGGATGGCTTTTTCCAGTTGGAGATGAAATCAACGACCTTGGATACAATCATATGTTTGCTGAAATGTTTAACTGCATGGAAAATGGAACCGCTCCACGCGAAACTTTTTATGATGGCTATGTGGTAAACGCCATCATCG
>CANJDY010000217.1 GCA_947472635.1 Chitinophagaceae bacterium | reverse complement strand
TATAAAAGAAGGCAAATGCCATGGAGACGTCGCTGGGAAGATACTGGGCGGAATAGCTCATTCCCAGCAATATCCCCACAATCCAACATTCCCAGCAACGTCTCCCGAGTATAACCGCCGTGATACAATCCTTTTCCCGGGGACGTTGCGTCTAAATTCGAATACCATTTAAATAAGAAAATTCCACACTGAATCGACGCAACGTCCCATGGATACAGTAATATAAAAGAAGGCAAATGCCATGGAGACGTCGCTAGGAAGATGCGGGGCGTAACAGCTTATTCCCAGCAATATCCCCGCAATTCAACATTCCCAGCAATGTCTCCCGAGCATAACTGCCGAGATACAACCCTTTTCACGGGGACGTTGCGTCGAAATTCGCATACCATTTCAACACGAAAATTTCACACTGAACCGACGCAACGTCCCATGGATAAAGTAATATAAAAGAAAGTAAATGCTATGGAGACGTCGCTGGGAAGATATGGGGGGAGTATAAGAAAAACATGCAACCAAATGCCTCCTCAATCAACAGGCGATTTTGTAGAGGAAACAAACGTAATGCAAACCCATGACAATGGTACCATTGCCGCTGCTACTACAAAAAATAAAGTATAGCTTGATTGGGTAATGGCCGGCACTAACAAGGTGATTACAATGGTTCCCACCACCGCCGCGGTGCCGCCCATACCCGATACCGTTCCTACATTTCGACCGCTAAAATAATCCGAAGGCAATGTCTGCAAATTATTAATGAGAAACTGGAATCCAAACAACGTAGCACTGATCAACAAGATTGCCAGATTCAGCTGCTCTTTCAATTGATCCAAAAAATACACTACGCCCAACAAAGCAGCTAGCATGATTGCTGAGCCAATGGCGATGGCATTCTTTCGGGCTTTGATGGCATTGACTCCCCTTTTAATTAATGCAGAAGAATAAAAGCCGCCCAACAATCCGCCAATAGCCGCAAATAAATAAGGCAGCCACGAAAAAGAACCTACCTGTTTAATGTCAAAGCCAAATTGTTCTTTTAAAAAAGTGGGTAGCCAGGTAAGAAACATCCACCAGATAGGGTCAATAAAAAAACGGGCGCTAATAATGCCCCAAGTATTTTTAAATTGCAATAACTCTCTCCAGGTGTAGCTTTTTTCAATGGTATTTTCGCTTGGTTTGCCTACAGTATTTTCAAGTATATGATCTTGCTCCTGTTGAGTAATCCAGGGATGTTTGTCGGGGGTGGCTTTATTAATCAATAACCAAGGAATAACCCAAAGAAAACCCAGTACGGCAATACAGGCAAAAGTTAACCGCCAACCCAATAATAGAAAAAGTGCTGCCACCAACGGTGCAGCTACCACAGATCCCATAGAAGCGCCAGCACCAAAAATACCCTGAGCAATTGCACGCTCTTTTGCCGGAAACCATTCTGCATTGCTTTTGGTAGCGCCGGGCCAGTTGCCTGCTTCACTGATACCAAGCATAGCTCTAAAAACACTGAAAGAGGCCAGTGATCTTGCCAAAGCATGTAATGCAATGGATATACTCCAGGCTACAATCGACAGTACAAATCCAAGGCGTGTACCAATGGCATCCATCATTTTGCCCGTAAGCGTTTGTCCGAGGGCGTAAGCCAACATGAAAAAACTAGTGATAAAAGCTAGGGCGCTTTTACTATCCGCATCCGCAATGCCAAACTCCTTGTAGATGAAGGGCCACATAATATTGATCGCACTCCTGTCTATATAATTGATAATAGTTGCCAATGCAATCAACCCAATAATCCACCAACGAAGCCCTTTAACTTTCATTCACAAAATATTTTATCAAGCAGTATCAAAATTCAAGCCTTTCTTTTTTGGACAACTAAAAATATTAAATATTACTGACTAATTGTGTTTTCTTGAAATTGGTTGCCCGGATAATTTATTTTTGGCTGGCACCTTTGCCGAAATCAATAGTGCTTTAGAGGGAGATAATTAAACCTTACATTTACGCAACAAACAATCTGCTATTTCGGAGATTGCCATGATAAATGCAATAACCAATTGAAGGCATTGTAAAAGAAAAAGAAATTGGAACCCATTTTAAAAGAAAGCAATCAAATTAAGGATGAAAAAAATATTGTTGTTGAATGGTTGCCTGTTGGCGTATACATTTAGTTGGTGCCAACCCATTGTTGTGAAAAATATCACCGAATTCAATAAGGCCAATACCTTGGCTAGACCAGGCGATACCATCGTACTGCAAAATGGAGCGTGGAACCAGGTTGCCCTCAAGATTGACTGCCAGGGAACAAAAGAAAAACCCATCGTTTGGAAGGCGCAAGTAGCGGGCAAGGTGTTAATCAGCGGCCAATCAACGTTGAAGATAGGTGGCAGTTACCTTGTAGTAGATGGGCTGCATTTTGTAAATGGTTTTTCAGGTGATGATGCCGTCATTACCTTTTGTACGAATGAACGCACTGTAGCCAACAACTGCAGGGTAACCAATACCGTGATTGATAATTTCAACAACCCAAAAAGGCTCGACGAAAATTATTGGATTAGTTTTTACGGAAAAAACAACCGCTTAGACCATGGTAGTTTCTTGAACAAGAAAAACATGGGGGTACTGCTGGCAGTACTTTTGGATGATGAAAGAAGCCGAAACAATTTTCATTCCATCGACCATAATTATTTTGGCATTCGACTACCGCTAGCGTCCAATACCGGCGAAATTATTCGAGTGGGTGTATCACAACATTGCGAATTCAATTCCAACACACAGATTACCGATAACTATTTCGAACACTGCGATGGCGAAGCGGAAATTATTTCTATCAAGTCGTGCCACAATAATATCCGTAATAATTTATTTAAAGAATGCCAAGGTGCCGTGGTATTAAGACACGGCAATTACAATACGTTGGAAAACAATGTTTTTTTAGGTAATGGCAAGGCCGGCACTGGCGGCGTAAGAATTATCAATAAGGGGCAGTGGGTAATCAATAATTATTTCTACCAATGCAGAGGCGAAGGATTTCGAGCACCGCTCTCCATTATGAACGGAGTGCCCAATTCACCTGCCTTTCGCTATGTAGCGGTTACAGATGCGGTGATTGCCAACAACAGTTTTGTCGACTGCTCTCCACTCAGCTTTTGTCTGGGCGCCGACAAGGAAAGAACAGAGAAGCCAAGTCATGTTGAGTTTTTACAAAATATTTTTTACAATAAAACAGATACACGCATTTACTATAACCTGGACAGCATTGATGGAATTCGTTTCAGTGGGAATTTGGTAAGCAAGACAATCCTGCAGAATTTTCAAAATGGATTTTCAAAGGTTTCACTGAGCGCACAAAAAGCAGATATTTTCCCAATCCCCAGGGGCAAAACTAATTCTGAGCCACACCTTATCGACTCAATTAAATTAATGAGTCGAATACTGCCTTCAGGGGCAGGTTTTTTTTCAGTAAAATTATTTCAGCAGATTTCTGCCAATGCTTACTCCAATTGTGGTGTAACAGATGAATACAAAAAAAATAGGGTTATCAATAAAAAAATGATCCGCGCTGATTGTAAAAATGTGGCTGATATCATCCAAGTATTGGCCAATAAAAATGCAGATTCAATCATCATTCATTTGACAGGCACAAAATACCAGTTCAGTGAACCTTTACTAATCAACAAAAATGTATTGATTACCAGCAATCAAAAAACAATGATTGCATTTTCGAATCCCGAAAAAAAGGCTGATTTTTTTATTCAGTTAAAAGCGGGCGCTTCTTTATCACTTAGCAATTGCCAATTAGATCTGGCAGAAATGAATACCAATAGCTTTATCAGTACTGATAGTTCCGGCAGCAGTGAACACAGTAATTGTAGCATCACCCATTGCAAGATTTCAAATTTAAATGGGTCGGTATTGAGTGCCCCTATGACAAGCTTGGCAGACAACATCACAATTAGCAATTGCACATTCACCCACTGCAGCGGACTGCTATTGAACTTTGCAGCCGAAACGGACAAAAAAGGATATTACAATGTGGAGCATCTAACCATTATAAATAATGTATTCTCGCAACACAAAGGACCACTAATGAAGATGCTGCGCAGTGGTACCGATGAAAGCACGATGGGGCCGCTGCTGCTTTTTAGCCACAATACCCTCAGCAAGATTAATTCGGAGGAAGCAACCATCTACTTACATGGTATTCAGAAAACGGTGATGGAACAGAACCAATTCAACAATTGCAACCCCGGGAAAACGCTGGTTGAATATGAAGACATAGTAAATGCAGTGCATATATTTAAAAACAATGTATTGGTGGAATCGGGTAAGCTAGTAACTGATAAATTTGTAAGGCTTGAAAAAAATATTATCAAGGGAGCTAACTATTAAAGGCAAAAGCCAAATTGGGCAAGTACAAATTGGATGCCATGGGTAGCATGCTGGAAGGAAATTAACAACAAAGTGAAAAAGCCTGGTTTTTTAAAGATTTTTGCGATCTAGCGCTTTTTTAACCACGAAAATAAAACAGTCTATTTTTACAAAGCCCATTTGTTACAGCAGCTAGGAGTAAGGTATCACTCTGGAGAAAAAATTAGTTATTGAGAAAGTGCAAAAGCGTGTTCTCTTTTCCCATTTAATTTGTATCATGGTTTCGATTGACAGCAATCAGTAAAATTGCGCAGGTTAGCGAATAACTTTAAACGATCTAAATATATTTATATGAGATCTTTTAAAAAATGCTTTTTATTAGCGTTGTCGTTGGTCTTTGTTAATTATGCAACGGCACAAATTCTTGATTTAAAAAAGGTATTAAAAAAAAAGGCCTCCGATAAAGTAAATACTGAAATTAATAAGGAAATCGACAAAGGAATTGATTCGGTAAGTGCTGGTATAAAACCCGCCGATAAAAAAAATGAAGCAACTACTGAAAGTACGGAAGTGAAAAATTCCGGGACTAAAAAAACTGGTTCAGTTGATACAATACCAACTGAAAAAAAAGAACAGCCAGCACTGGAAACCTATTCAAAATACGATTTTGTACCCGGTGAAAAAGTAATTTTTTATGATGATTTTAGTCAGGGTGATATTGGTGATTTTCCAGCTTTGTGGAACACCAATGGATCGGCTGAAATTGTAACTACCAATATCTATCCGGGCCGCTGGATGAAGTTTATAACCAGAGATGCTATTTGGACTGATCAGTTATTATCCTTGCCTGAAAATTATACGATAGAATTTGATGTGATACCGATTAAAGGTGAAAACCAACAAATGACAGG
>CANJDY010000216.1 GCA_947472635.1 Chitinophagaceae bacterium | reverse complement strand
TATAATCGCGCAAACGCTTGATGTTTCGCTTATCGCTTGATTCAAAAAGGCTCTTAAAAACGTTGTTGAAAAACTTTGATAAGACCGAAAAAAATGACGGAGAGTAGGTTTTAGTATTCATAGGAGTAGGGTTTACTGTAAAGTTAAAAAATGCAGCTAACCTAAGTCAATAGTAAAAACTCTAATCTTTTGTAGTGATTATTCCACCGCTTTATCAAATTGGCAGCGTATACAAAATGCTGCTGTTTATGCTCAGGCGAAACTAAAAATCTGCGCAAAGGGAAATCTATCAGCTATTAGCAATGGAGTGTCGCTTAGTTGTTATGCTAAGTTTATATACAAGTGGGGCCTCAGTTCAAATGACGATTCGATTTTGTTAATGGGGTTACGAGTTTCCTTTTTTCCTGACTAACATCGTAACCCGCTGCTAAAAAAGATTGAAAAAGAGCTGCTTCAAACGCAATCAATATTTCATCTGTTTGATAGAAGACTTGCTGTTGTTTTATGCCAATTTCATTACAAATTCGACCCATTTCCAACATCGTTTTTGGCCGCAATACGATTGTATCGCACTCTTTGAGTTCTATCACGATAATGTTAAAATCGTCTTCATAAATAATGTCGCCTTCAATGAGCGATTGCGTTTCATTTGCCAATTCAATCATTACGTTCAGTCCAGCGACCGTTTGCTTGTGTAATACCCTTTTATTAGCTTCATGCCATTCCAACATCAGGTAATCGATCTTTCGGTTATTGATGTTATAAAAATTGATATTCCCTATTTTTTCAGTAATCAGCATGATGGATAAAAATGTAAGGACTACTAGTTTATAATATTATAAATGAATGGCGGCTCCAATAAACTGGCAGATTAAACCAACTAGCAGGCCTGCGTATATTTCTTTTGGCCGGTGATCGCTTACAATCATCCGGGAAGTGCAGACAAGGCCTGTAATCAAAAAAGCCGCTGTTAAGGGACCTGTCATCAACATGGTATTTTGTTGCATAATTACCAGAAACAATCCAAGCAGTCCGCCCATTCCTATTGCATGCATGCTTATTTTATAGTAGATATTGGCAATCAAAGCGGCCGATGAGGATATGAAAACTCCAAACATAAAGGCAACTAATATTCTCGGAACATAGCTTTGTTCTCTCAATACATATTGTGTCCAAAAGAAAAAGGTCATGGATGCGATGTAGGGTATGATCCGGTCTTTTTGTGTTTTTAAAAAGATGGACTGTATAAATCCTAATCCCTTCAGCAGCAAAACGGCAATCACAGGAAATGCAAAGGCATTAATGGCTACTAGCAGCAATATTTTATTTTTCCCCATTGAGCTAAAGCCTACAAAATAGGTGGGATGAATAAAAGCCAGCGCCCATGTTACATACAGCGGAATGAGAATGGGGTGAAATGAGTAAGAAAAAAAATTAGCCAATAGCCTTATTATTAGAGAATGGTTCTCAGCTGATGTTGTTACTGCTTCTTTATTTTCTATAACTTGGCTTGCCATTTGCATATTTAAATACCCCATTTAAAATGGAGGGCTGATTTATAATTCTTTTCTTAATCTTGCTACCGGTACATTCAGTTGCTCTCTGTATTTGGCAACTGTTCTTCTTGCAATATTATAACCTTTTTCCTGTAGCAATTCAGTCAATCTTTCATCACTTAAAGGCTGTTTTTTACTTTCTTCACCAATTAGGTCACTCAGAATTTTTTTTACTTCTCGGGTACTTACTTCTTCCCCACTATCAGTTTGTAAACTTTCACTGAAGAAAAATTTTAATCTATAGGTGCCAAATTCGGTTTGAACAAACTTGCTATTGGCAACCCGGCTTACCGTACTAATATCAAGATTAGTCTTTTCAGCAATATCTTTTAAAATCATTGGTCTCATTTCGGTTTCATCGCCAGTTACAAAAAAATCATATTGATAATTCATGATGGCTTCCATTGTGCTCATCAGCGTATGTTGCCGTTGTTTTATGGCATCAATAAACCATTTGGCGGAATCAATTTTTTGCTTGATAAACAATACCGCCTCTTTTTGTCTTTTGTCTTTTTTTGTGCCGCGGTCATAATCTTTGAGCATATCACGGTAGCCTTCACTAATTCTAAGGTCAGGGGCATTTCGGCTATTGAGGGTAAGTTCCAATTTGCCGATATTATTTACAATAAAAAAATCGGGAATCACATATCCTTCTCCTTTACCGCTTCCGCCGATATTGCCACCGGGTTTTGGATTTAACTTGACAATTTGGTGAATGATTTCTCTAAGTTGATCATCTGTGATATTTAGCCCACGTTGAATTTTTTCGTAGTGCTTTTTGGTAAACTCGTCAAAATATTTTCCTAGTACTTTAATGGCCATTTCTACTACCCCACCTTCGCCAATTCTTCTTTCCAACTGAATGAGTAAGCATTCCTGTAAATTTCTAGCACATACCCCTGGAGGATCAAACTGTTGAATCTGCAATACCAGTTCCGAAATTTCTTCTTCAGTAGTTTGCACATTTTGTCTAAAGGCAAGGTCATCAACAATCGCACTGATATCTCTTCTAAGATATCCGTCATCATCCAGATTTCCTATAATTTGCTCCGCTACCAGCTGTTTGTGTTCATCTAAATTTAATTGACCAACCTGTTCAAGCATCATATCGATGAATCCGGTTTCCACTTTATGTGGAATTACTTTATTGTCATCGGGTTCAGGATAATTTTCATCTCTCATTCTGTAATCCGCAATATCATCGTCCCCATCCTGAACATAATCACTGATATCTATATTTTCATATTCATCTTTGCTCCCGTCTAATTCAAATTCCTCTTCTTTCGTTTCAAATTCTTCGGTTGGGTCGTTTTCAAACTCCTCTGCATCTTCTTCTTCTCCTGTTTCTAGCGCAGGATTTTCTTCTAGCTCTTCCTTAATCCTTTCTTCCAATAAGGCAGTAGGTACCTGTAACAATTTCATTAACTGAATTTGTTGAGGTGATAATTTTTGTAATTGTCTTTGATATAGTCCTTGACTTAAAGCCATATTTGTTGCCGTTATCTCTTTAGGGTAATCGTATTGGTTGTATCAATTGTAGCAGCTTTATTGAACGGTAAGCTCACTGCGTTATCATGAAAAATGACCCGTTGGTGAATTTTTGACAGCCCATTGACGCAGTATTGTTATTAGCCAAACATAAGTGCTAAGTCTACAAATGAATAAGGGTACCGAAAACTACCAATGCAGTAATTTAATTTGCAGTAAATTTACAAACATTCAACAATGAAAGGTGAATAAAAAAGCTAAAATTATATTTTTTTGCATGGTTTTTGTGTCGAGCACTGCTTTTTCACAAAACCAAGAAGATAAACCGGCCAAATTCTTTCAGCGGTTGTTATTGAAAAGCCCGAATAAAAAGGCGTATTATGCCTTGCAAATGGTCGCCTCTTCGGAGGTAGCAAAGCAAATTATTACTCCAAATTTTTATACAGATCGGTTAGGCTATTTTTGTAAGCAGGAAATAAAATTTGAAAAAAGCACGAAGATACCATTGCGTTTTCGTCTGGGTAGTGTAGTTGATTGCGATCGCTTGGAAGGGAAATTTAGAAAAAATTAGTTTTACCGAAGCTGTAAGAAAAGGGGAAAGCTGCCGGCTCAAAAAGCCGACAACTTTTTTAATAAGTTACTGCATGGTCATTCAACACTTTTTTTATTACTGTCGTCATTAGTCTGCCTTTTTCTTGTATTTGCTCAGGAGTCCACAATAAACTAATAAGGGTGGAAACACATCTACTCATTACTGCATCGCTGGCAGAAAAGTCTTTGTTGGCATGATGGATTACAGCAGCCTTCAGATCGGGATGCAATTTATTAAGGGTAACCGATTTTTTTAAATGGTCCCACTTACTGATATAATGCCAGTTATTATCGAACCAATAAAAATGTCCTCCCATAATTCCTTGCGTCCTCATTTCGTTTACGACTGCTTTTGTAATTTCGGCTGAGGGTAGAAACCAGCTTAAAAAAGTACAACTATCTCCTGCTTCATCCGGCACCCTCCGAAAACTGATTTCGGGTATCAAGGATAAAATATCCCTTAAAGCTTTATTGTTAGCCCGCTGTGTTGTTAAAAACTGCGGTAATTTTTTTATTTGCGCAAGCCCAACTGCAGCATGCAACTCACTGATACGGGAATTGTATCCGATAAAAGGATGAAGATCGGCACCTCTGTCTACTCCTTTATGATCATGCCCATGGTCACTAAAGCCATCACATGCCTCGTAAATATCTTCTCGGTTGGTCATTACCACCCCTCCTTCTGCGCAGGTAATGGTTTTTACAAAATCAAAACTAAATGTACCGGCATCACCAATGGTACCTAACTTTTTCCCTTTGTAAGTTGCCCCAATACTTTGGCAGGCATCTTCCAGTAATACCAGCTGGTGCGCTTTACAAATCGCCACCAGTTCATCCATATCTGCCATACTTCCACACATATGCACCGGCATGATACATTTTGTTTGTGGGGTTAGGGCATTCCTAACAGCTATCGGACTCAAGGTAAGGGTATCGTCTACATCAACGAGAACGGGAATGGCACCTACACTAAGAACGGCTTCAAAGCTTGCAACAAAAGTAAAAGAGGGTATAATTACTTCATCCCCATAGCCTACCCCAAGTGCCGTTAATGCAGCAGTTAGTGCAGCCGTTCCGCTACTTACCAGTTGAGCATGGGTACAGTCAAAGCTTGAGCAAATGGCTTGCTCCAGTTCCTTTGCCTTCCAGATTCCTTTGCGGGCTGCATCAAATCCGTATCGCATTAAGATGCCAGTTTCCAATACATCATTTACTTCTTTGCGTTCTTCGTCGCCAAAAAATTCAAAACCGGGCATAGTGGTAATATTTTTAGTAAAACATATATCTGCAAAGGTAGATAAATCGGGATGTAAAAATAGCAAAGTCAGTTAAACGAGGGATTACTGATTAAAAGAATTGAATGACTGATTTTTCCAAGAGATAGATCCCTTAAAAATTTAAATCGCTTAACAAGTAGACAGTTTCATCAAAAGGGTATTAACTTTGTGATTCGATGAAAAAAATTACACTTATTATTTTATTCTCTTTCCAAATCTTGTTGTTTTCGCAGTTTACTGTTGATGCCCAGTGCTCATTATGTACAAAAACTGCTCAGCAAATGGGGGAAAAGCCAGCCCAAGGAATGAATAGCGGAATCCTCTACCTAATGATGATGCCTTTTGTTATTGTAGGTTTTATAGGTTTCCGTTGGTGGAAAAATAACAAAGCGGTGGAAGAACAGTCTTA
>CANJDY010000215.1 GCA_947472635.1 Chitinophagaceae bacterium | reverse complement strand
GTATTTGGCACCAATGTAGAAGTGCCTACCATTGACGGAAAAGCCAAAATAAAAATACCCCCAGGTACCCAAAGTGGAAAAATATTCCGCTTAAAGGGAAAAGGATTCCCCGCTGTTAACAGTTATGAAAAAGGAGACCAGTTAATTCATGTTAATATTTGGACGCCTCAACAGCTTACTGCTGAGGAAAAATCTATGCTCGAAACGATGCAGCAAAGTGTGAATTTTCAACCTAAGCCAGAAAAAGGAGATAAATCATTCTTCGACAAAGTAAGGGAAATGTTTACTTAATTTTCGACAATTTTTATTTTTAGCCTGCCATTATTCTGCAATCCACCAAGGGAATGCTACTGCTAGATATTCGTTGGAGTTGTAGGATTACGAATCGATGAAAGAAGACAAGTAGGTTACCGCTCTGGATGGGTTATTCATTGACCAATTGGTAAATCTCAGGAAGGTTTCGACCCAGTCCATCAAAATCAAGCCCAAAGCCTAGTAAGAATTTGTCAGGCACACTAAACCCTAGATAATCTATCCCAATAGGATATTTCAATGCTGTTGGCTTATGCAATAAAGCGGCGATTTTTAATGAGGCCGGTTGCTGCTGGCGTATTTGAGGCAAAAACTGATGGAGCGTATTACCCGTATCAACAATATCTTCTATGATCACCACATGTCTATTAATCAACGGCTCATCGAGGCCGATAGAAGTTATCAGATTTCCAGTTGAAGTAGTGCCTTTATAAGAAGCTAGTTTGATAAAACAAATTTCCGCATCAATTGTAATCGCTTTGAACAAGTCGGATGCAAACATAAATGACCCATTTAAAATAGCGATGAACAAAGGTCGCTTTCCTGCATAATCTATAGTAAGCTGATTTCCAAGTGCACCTATCCGCTGATGGATTTTATCAGAACTGATATAAGATTGAAACATTTTATCATTCACTTTAACAATGGACATAAATAGACTGGTTTATAGTTAAATAGGCTTTGTTATAATTAATATATTGAAAAGAACAAACCGTTGCTATGAATTTGCCCCAACAACGGCATTGCCTCTATTTAAAAGAACATAGATAATTTTACTGCCCTACAATCAACCGCTGGCCAATTTGTAAGTTATCATTACTGAGCTTATTCCATCCTTTTAATTGCTCAACGCTAACATTGTATTTTTGAGCAATTGCGTATAATCCCTCTTTTGCCTTTACCTCATGAATGGTAAGTCTTGGAGTTGAATCATGACTAGATTTTTTTTCTAATTTCCCCGGTCCGAAGAAAGGTCTCAAATACAACTTGGTTCCAGCATACACATCCCCATCCTCCGTCAATTGATTATACTCCAATAGTTTTTCTAATTGCACGCCATTATTTTGAGCAACTGAATACAGGGTTTCATTTTTTTTCACCAGTATAAAATCTTTATTGCCCTTGCTCGATTTTTTTTGTAAGTACACCAACTGTTCCTCTTCTAACAATCCATCCGACTCCAATTCGTTGATATCCAAAAGCCGTTGTAAACCAATGCTATAGCGGGTGGCAATTGATAACAAGGAAGTCCCTTGCAAGGCCTTGATGCATTTGCTGCCATTAATAAAATTGATTTGATTAACTGGACCAGCAAGAATTATTGCTGCTTCCCCCTGGTCAGTAGCTTCGGGGGTGATAACGGATAAAGCAGGATTGGCTCTACTTTTTTCAATTAGCTCAGTATCATCTTTTAAATTTTTAGCATCCAATACAGGAAGCTCACCGGCAAGATTGTATTGTTGCAAATTATATTGTTCGATATGCCGTATCAAAATTGCGGGGTATTTTGGATTCGTAGCATAACCAGCTTTCTTTAATCCATAGGCCCATCCCTTATAATCGGTTGGTTGCAAATCAAATAGAAAGGCATAATGCTTACCCGCGCGCAAAAAATTACTATGGTCGCGGTAGGAGTCCTCTACAGAAGCATAGCTTCTGAAACATTCCCCCAAAGAGTCGTCATCATAGGTTACTACCTCTCCAGTCCAATTGTTCTTACATTTAATACCGAAATGATTATTGGACTTTTTAACGAGCTCGCTATTGCCACTTTCTGTTTCCAATAATCCCTGCGCCAACGTGATTGCAGCAGGCACACCCATCCGTTTCATTTCACGAACAGCAATATCCTTGTATAAATCAATATACTGTTGGGGAGTAATTTTTTGCGCATTTACCGAAAACGCAAAAAAAATCACCATCAATAACTGTTGAAATAGTTTTTTTATAAATCCCTGTTGAATCATTTTTATAATAATGTTTGAAATGGTATTTTTATTGCATTTCCACTCAGCTACTTTCTCACAATTTCCTAATCAACAATAAACCATCTCGCATGGTTAATAAGGTTTGGTCAACGCGTGGATCATTTTTTACATGTAAATTAAATGTATGAACTGCTTCCGCATTTTTTCCTGTAATTTTTTCTTCCAATACTTGACCATGAAACAATACATTATCGGCAATAATAAGGCCATTCTGTTTTACAGAAGGCAACACTAATTCATAATATTCAATGTAGCCAGTTTTATCAGCATCCAGAAAGACCATATCCCAGCTTTCATCCAATAGAGGAATAATCTCCATCGCATTACCTATGTGTAACACTAACTTCTCCTTATCCGGTGATTGCTCAAAATACCCATTGGCAACGGCAGCATCTGCTTCCCTTACTTCAATGGTATGCAACAGCCCGCCACTTTTCAATCCCTTAGCCAAACACAAAGCACTATAGCCGGTAAAGGTACCGATTTCTAAAATGCGCTGGGGCTGCAGCAATCTACTCATTGCAGTTAAAAATGAACCCTGCACATGCCCGCTTAGCATATGGGCATGGGGATGGGTTTCGGTCGTTTGCTCCGATACCATTCGAACCAGATCGTCTTCTGGTGAAGAAACCATTGCTGCATATTGCTCTGCTAACGGATGAATTAATTCCATATACTTCATTTAGGCCTTTACTTTCAAACTGCTCGAATGACCAACTGCCCATAACCCAGCAAAGGTAAGAAGCCCATTAATAATTAACAGCTCAATACCAATCTGGTACCCATTGAACCAGGTTGTAGCATTCATGCTTAGGATATAGGAAAGAATGGGGGCTATCAAACATACCAGCGTTACTATCCAAGTATTAGGCAATTGCCTTTTGGTGAAAATACCCAATGAGAATAATCCGAGTAAAGGACCATACGTATACCCTGCAAGGTCCAATATTTTATCAATAATACTATTATCATTCAATACTTTAAATACCATAATACAAAGTAAAAACAGAATAGTAAAACAAAAATGGACAGATAACCTCCACCGTTTTTTTTGTTTTTCATCCAGGTCATTCCTTTCTTTTAATCCAATAATATCGATGCAAAAAGAAGATGTCAATGCAGTTAAAGCCCCATCTGCACTAGGAAACAAGGCAGATATCAATGCAATGATAAACATAATGCCTACCGCAGGAGGAAAATAATTGAGCACAATAGAGGGAAATGCTTTGTCGCCGATAACATTGGTATTGTTTAATATAAATTGTTTACTCATTTTGCCATTAACCAATACATCTTGGTAAATGCCACCGTTGGCATTGCCATATAAATAAAGTAACCCTCCCAACAAAAGAAATAAAAACAATACGGATACCAAAATAATAGCGAGCGTGATTACATTTTTTTGTGAATCGCCCAATAACTTTACGCTAATATTTTTTTGCATCATTTCTTGGTCAAGCCCCGTCATGGCAATGGTAATAAAAGCGCCTCCAATAATTTGTTTTACAAAAAAGCCCTTACTGTTTACATCTGTATTGAAAATATGGAGATATCCTTGATTGCCAAGTTGGGTAAATGCTTCGCCAGTAGAGAGGTGAAGATTGTTCAAAATATAAACAATGCAAATAACCAAGCCGGAAATCATCAAGGTAGTTTGTAACGTGTCCGTATACACGATTGTCTTCACGCCACCTTCAAAAGTATACAACAGGATCATGAGCAATATAACTGCTGCGGTAATAACAAAGGGTACCCCCAATCGATCAAGAATAAAAAACTGCAATACACTAATTACAAGGTATAAGCGTGCCGTGGCACCTACAGTACGGCTGATAATAAAAAAAAGTGCTCCCGTTTTATAGGCCACCGTGCCAAATCGCTGTAGCAGATAATTGTAGATGGAAGTAAGGTTTAGTCGGTAATACAAGGGTAGTAACACAAAGGCGATTACCATATAACCAATTAAGTAACCGATGGCAACCTGCAGATAGGCAAACCCCTTAAATCCATTGGCCGTAACATCGCCCACTGCACCAGGTACGCTCACAAAAGTTACCCCACTCAATGAAGTGCCAATCATTCCAAATGCCACCAGCATCCAGTTACTATTGCGGTTACCAATAAAAAAAGAGTCATTATTGGAGTTGCGGCTGGTAAAATAGGCTACCAGCAGTAGTAATACAAAATACCCTATTACGAAAGAAAATAAAATAACTGGCGACATACGGAATGGCTTTTAAAAAATATCATTGAAAATATAAAAAATATTCGTGCCTTTGCTTATTAATAATTGGTAAAGATATATGGACTTTAAATCAATCGCCGTTTTTTGTGGCAGTAAGACGGGAAATACCCTCATGTATGCTCAACATGCTACTGAGCTTGGGCATTTGCTAGCGGAGAAAAATATCCTATTAATCTATGGGGGTGGAAGCAAAGGAATCATGGGAGCTGTAGCCAATGGGGTGCTGGAAAAAAAGGGACAGGTAATTGGCATTATTCCCGAAGCCTTGATGGGATGGGAACAGCACCATGAAGGGATATCAGAATTGATTGTGGTTGAAAACATGCACATACGCAAAAGGATGATGTACGAAAAGTGTGATGCGGCAATTATCTTACCCGGTGGATTCGGCACACTAGATGAACTTTTTGAAATGCTTACTTGGAACCAATTGAGTATCCACAACAAACATATTTACATTGTAAATACTGCAGGTTTTTACGATTCACTTTTTGCCCACATGAAAAAAATGATAGCAGAAAATTTTTTATACTCTAGTATGGAAGATGCCTTCACCATCGTTAGCAATCCTTCAGAAATATTCAATCCTATAGTCCATTCATTCACTACCTGAATAAGGCAACATTGAACCCAGCACGGATTACTGGCACCAGTCTGCCGTAAGAGTCCACATAGGGCGAACCTTTGAGTTGGAGTGCATCAAACATTACGGAGAAATAATAATAGGAATTGGACCCCTTTTGCCTACTGCTTGAATACCCTGCCCCTATCAATAAACTATTTACATCCTCCTTTAATCT
>CANJDY010000214.1 GCA_947472635.1 Chitinophagaceae bacterium | reverse complement strand
CTGCCGGGCGGGCTTGCACTTCAAAACAAATGATTGCAAGTAAAATCGCTATATTTGAAAAACAAAAGACGCAATCATTTATTATGAAGCGCGCAAGTTTAGTTCTTAACTAAGTGCAAAACCTGTCCAAAGATTGGGGAGTATCATACATGATAAAGTAATTTCAATGTTTGACAAATTGAATAGTGGAGTACAAGAAATTCGTCATGAAGGAGTAGTTGAGTATTTAAGTTATTTACACAAACAACTTGAATTAGAAAAAAAAGGAGAAGTTAATGATTTTTCAAAAGAAAATCCTGAAGAAGCCTTGTCAACTATTAAAAACTTGATTGATGAATTAGAACATGAGAATGATTTATATAATAAATTGGAAGAAGTTTCATCTTCACCAGAATTTAAAGTAAAATGGGAATTAATTGATAAAAAACTTGAAAGTGAAGATGAACAAGAAGTGAATGAAGGTCGTAGAGAATTGACTGAATTAGCAAAAGAAACTTTAAAAATGGAGAAAAATGGTATTAAATCTGGAGCTTCAAAATCTATTCTTAAATTTATGCATGAAAATTTCCCAGAATTAGATAAGTAAATATAGCTGGCTTTTGAACATAATGGCATTTTTATTTTATACCATAATTATCATTTTATTAGGAATTTTTATCCGAATTTTTTGGGTACAGATTTATATATTATGGTTAGTTTTATTATATATTATTGGAATTTTGTTAAGTTCTGTTATTACTGCTATTACTTTTCAATTTTTTACGGGGATGTTAACACAAGGTGAAAATTGGGGCTCATTTATTACATATTTTTGGTATTCACTAGTATTTTTCATTGTTGCTATGACAGTGTATATCTGCATTATTACTGACTTGGTTGAAATTGTAGTTAAATTCATTCGGGAAGTTTTAAAAATTGACTCCAATAGTTGAATTAAGTTTTTTACTTAAAATAAAGTCATTTTTTGTTTCTCCTGCAATATGGTGGAAAAATCCGGTGATGTTGACCACCCTAATCGAAAGTGAAAAAAAAATAAACTGTGTTAGAAGCTAAAATTTCAGTATTGAAAACCATTATCAAAAAAAAGTAATTTGAACTTTTTCCAGATATAAAATATTACAGTTTTGCTGATGAGGGCATATTGTAACAGTAAACAGTTAGTATTTTTTAAAATATATTCAATTAATCAACATTTTGGTATGCGATTAGGTAACGTTTGAATATTTCATTTTGAGAGAGGCTTATAAATATAAAAGTTTGAGGAGTATAGCAAAATAAAATATTCAAACTTTCATTTTAATAAATAAATAAAACAGTCACTTAGAAAGTAAAATAATTTCTAAAGAAAGGAAAGTAGTTGGTTATGAAAGCATTTATTATTTGCCAAAATAACTATCAAATTGAAATTAAATATTGGCATAGGCAAATTTTACCTATGCCAATAGATTAGAGTGTTTTTAGTTGGCTGCTACAGTTCCTGCAAGTGCCACCAGAATCTTTAGTAATATTATTAGTACATTTATCACCATTTCTAACATTTCTGCAACCAGAAAGACCACATTTAGTGCATTTTAACAATACACCTCCACAATGAGATCCAGCTGCTTTTCCTGAACAGTTTGCCATTCTTTTAATTTTTAATTTTAAACCTACTCTTAAGGATTTTCGGAATACTCCCTGTTTTTGTTGTGGTTTTCTTGACTCCACAATTTTTTCGTTTTAAGTATTTAACTTAAATAAAATAATAATTATTATTACCAATTTGCTAAATGATTAGACTCGATGATATGTTTATTATTAATTTAACTAACAACTTTTGTTTATTCTTTACTGAAATATCTTGCTCAAATAAGTACTCTTTATCTAACTTTCAATTATCATTATTAATGACGCGATTAACGATGTCAACCAAATTTATACGAATAATTAGAAAGAATTATCGACTAATAAATAATTACGATTTAATTGTTTAAAATCTCTTTCCAGCGTTCTATCACAGGTTCAAAATCCAATTCAACTAAATCTAAATATTTTGTCAGTAAATCAGATTCCTCTTCAGAGGCTTCACCGTCAGCAGCAATAATTATAAATAATGCAGCAAATATTTCAACTTTTTCATTTAATTCTAGGTCTTTTAAAATGTAACAAGCCGAGTTTTCATTTAAAGTTCCATTACGTATCCCTGAAAGTAACAATTCTGAATCCATTGAATTTAGATTATCTCTGTAATAAGAAGATAAAACTACAAGGTGATTTTGCTCTTCATCAGAAAATTCGCCGTCAACACTTCCCATTTGATGAGCTAAATAAAAAATAGCTTCTTTTTTGGTAAAACTCATTTTGATATTTTTTTGATTAATAATATTTTTAATAAATTTATATATATTTATTAATATTTTAAAAAAAATATATGAATATATTTTAAATATTTATAAATCAATATTTTAAATATGTATTATTTTATTTATGTGTTACAAATGGAATGAATTTAAATTAAACGCTTATTATTCTTAGAAAGTAATACAGAAATTATATTAAACTTAAAACATGAAAAAATATTGTGTAATTAGTTTATAAAAAAAACTTCTGACTAATTGGTAAAAATAAAATTAGAAGGGTAGAAATTGAATTAGATGACAAGCTAGTTAGAAAATTTTGTTACTTATTTTCAAATAAGGTACATTAACAATAGGTAAGTGTTGAATTTATCAGTTTAACACAGCGAATAATTAAGCGTCAAATATAGATAATAAGAGTATAGGTTCTAGCAACCATTCAAACAGAGTGTAAGCGTAAATTCAAATTTGTAGGAATCTAAAATCATTTATATTACAGAAACAACAAAAAAAGTTACAATTACATGCATTCATTGTGGCGGTATGTTTTCAATCACAATTTCAGTTTGGAGTGGAAATAGTACAACAGGGCATCAGCATTCTGGATCTGGAGGATGTGGAAAGTCTACTCAGGTAGAGACAAGAGCAGGTAATATAGTTAGAACAAGAAAATAGCTTTCGAATTTCAGAAGCTATTTTCTTGTGTATTAGTATGCTGTTTATATAAGCCAATCAAGGAATATTTAAAAACAAATATTAATTAATTCACTTTTTTCAAAAATATTATTCACGTATTTAAACAATTTTTATATGGACTTTCAAACTATTATTGGGTTAGCAATAGGTGGTATACTAGGTTATCATTTTTTAATAAAAAAGAAAAAAGTGGATGATGAAAAAGCGTCATTAAAAACAGATAACCAAAATCATAAAACTTCTTCTTCAAAAGAAATTTCCAATTTGAATCCTTCTTCAAAAGAGCTAAATGAATTGGAGTTAGAGTTTAAAAGAAATTGTGAAAAAGATGACTTGAAAAAATTAACTGGAGGAAACCAAATGTTCAAAAGTCTTTTTCATACTATTGATTTAGATCTTATTGAGCTGATGCCTTCAAGAATCGAAAATTATTCAGGAGGAGCCTATGGAAAAAGTCTTTCTAAAGAATGTTTTTTTAAAGCTGCAAATAGAATTTCATCCTCTAAGATGGAATTTATAGTGTATCAATTGAATATTAAAGATCAAATCGATATTAAATTTTTTGATAAAATTTCGGTTGAGTATTACCATACAGATTATTCCAAGGAATTAACTTGGCCTAGTTTAAAAATCGAACTTGAGTTATCAAAAATAACAGAAGAATCAAGAGAAAAATTTACAAAAACAATTAGACATCTTACTTATTTTCTCTCGCCGTTGTTGGTCTTATTGACCAACAACCGAAGTTTGCAGTGCTGTTTCCTAATGCTAAAATTATACTATTTCAACGCTTCGCATGTTGGTCAATAAGACCAACATGGGCTTAAGAAAAGAAAGTGATTAAATGGTGAATGGGCAATGGTGAATGGGCGGCCAGATAATGCCGTTGTTGGTCTTATTGACCAACAACCGAAGTTTGCAGTAAGCCTACCCATTGCTAAAATTATACTATTTCAACGCTTCGCATGTTGGTCAATAAGACCAACATGGGCTGAGGGCTCTTAGCAATAAGGGCCTCTTTTATTACTACTTTATGGTCACAAACAATAGAAAATGCTGTATAGGATAACAAAGCATTGGTGGCCTTGGGAGTTGTTTAAAATTGCAGCTGCGTTTTAAGATTTAATAGTCCAATTGTCTGTAATACAGATAGTTGGGCTATTTTTTCATTCTATTTTTTGATGAAGGCTTGCTTATAAATTAAGCTACTTTTTATCTATTACTTCTTAATTTAGTATGTAATAACTTTTAAATATTAATTTATTTATAAAAGTAATAACATATCTTAGTTTTTCATTTAAATCGTATACATATGAAAAAACAATTAATTTTTGTCGCATTGACTTTGATAACCTTTGCGCCATTCGCTCAAAAAAAAACTAGTACCGTGAATGCCGGTTTTTGGAAAGTTAAAATGGGTCACGCCACCTCTTTTATTGATGCTTCAGAAACATTATTGACTAAATTTTTTCCTGCAAAAGATGGCAAACCTCAAACATACGGATACAATATTTCCGGAGGGAAACACAACGGAGAATATTTGTTTATGAATAATGCGGGTAAAAGTTTTACTGATAGGGATGTTGTGACACCTGCCACTATAGATAATATAAGATGGTTTGATAATTGGAACTTAACTATTGCACCTCATATTGAAAGTATAACCAATGATATTTTAGTCTATAAACCTGAAATGTCCAACCTCGGAGTAGACGAAAAGTCAGAAAAATTTTTGAACACAGAATGGACGGTTAAAAATGGTGGTTCCAAAGGGTTTGCTGATGTTTTGAAAAAAATGCCAAAAGTTTGGAATAAATTAGGAAGAAAATTTGGGGTTTGGTCAACATTTACGGGGGAAACTAGATATTATGTGGTTAGATATTTACCTAATGGATGGAAAGATTTAGATGATACAAAAGATTCAGATTTTGCTACTGCTTGGGAAGAAATATATGGTATAGGTTCTTGGGATAAAGACTCTTTAATTTTTGCTAATTCGTGGTCTAGAACTGATAGATTTATGATGACTTTAAATAAAAGATTAACCAGTAAGTAAATACTACTATAAAAATAAAAAAATGAAAAAACTATTATTATGTTTTCTTGTATCAGCATCATTACTTGCTTGTAATAACCAAGAAGCTAAAACTGAAACAAAACCAGCAACACCTGAAACAAAGGGTACAGTAACCTCAACAGGGCCCGATGTTGATTTAATTAAAAAATGTATTACAGCATTTGCAAATGCTGATTGGGCAACTTATGCTTCATGCTATGCTGATACTGCAAAAGCATTTCATAATGTTTGGCCTTCAGCAACTGATACTTCAGTAGGG
>CANJDY010000213.1 GCA_947472635.1 Chitinophagaceae bacterium | reverse complement strand
ATTGACTTAATTGATGATTACTCGTTTTTACAACTTTCACTCAATTCATCATACTGCTAACTGAAACTACCACAAAGCCTAAATAATAAGTGCTACCCGTCATAAATTTTGAATAGTCCTAGTAGGTTTTCGGTGAACCTTTGTCCCTTTTTACTGATAAAAAAAATTCCATCCAAACAATGCCATCAGATAGGTAATGCAACTTTCATTCATTCCATTGACAAAAAAACAATTCACTTTACTTCATTAATGCTGGCAAAATCACTCAAACTCAACTCCTGCCTTTTTCAACACCTCCTCCATTATTTTACTTATAGACAATGTAAGCTGATGAGGCATCCGCTCACTCTGCAACAAATCGTTATCAAGGCAATGCATCACTTCTTTAATTTCATGTTCAAATCCATTACATGCATGTGGTATGGAGAATTGATGCTTGGTGCCGTCGTTTAGCATTACCGAAAAATCAGTAGCCTTAAACCATGGATTTTGAATGGCAATTCTTCCCTTGGTACCAATAATTTCAGCTTCGATGGCAGTACTAAAACTGATGGTAGATAACAGATGTGCCACTTGCCCCTTGGGATATTGAATCACGATATTGCAATATTCATCTACCCCAGTTGCAGTTAGTTTGGAAACTGATTGTATAACGGATGGCTCTCCCAAAATAAGGGTAGCTAAAAAAATAGGGTAAATGCCCAAATCCAGCAAGGACCCCCCTCCAAGCGACTTACTGAATAATCTGCTTTCAAAATCTACCGGAGCCGTGAAGCCAAAATCTGCTGACACATATTGAGGAACCCCTATCACATCCTCTTTTATCAACTGTTGGATTTTTTCAAGAAATGGCATACAGGAAGTCCACATACCTTCCATTAAAAAAACTTGGCTTTCCTCAGCCTGGTCTATCATTTGCTTTGACAGTCGGTAGTTGATAGAAATGGGTTTTTCGCATAAAACAGCTTTATGCTGTTGCATACAAGCTATAGCAAGCTCATGGTGAAAAACATTGGGAGTAGCGATGTAAATGATATCTATATTCTCATCCCTGATTAAATCATCATAGTTGTCATACCACTTTGAAGCTTTGAATTTATCGGCATAAGCCTTCGCCCTTTCCTTATCTCGGGAAGCTACAGCATACAGTTCCGACCCTTCTACAAAATTGAGTGCAGTGCAGAATTTGTCTGCAATCCTTCCAGCACCCAGAATACCCCAACGATAATTTTTACGCATGTTTGTTTTTGTAAATATAGTTTTTTACTACCCGGAAAATTACATATTTATCCTGATAACAGAAAAGAAATGAGGGTGTGCCATAATCACCAAATTCTTTCCGCCTTTTGTCTTTAGGACCAATGCCGTCTTTCCAATGGCAGTTATCGACAAAGCTACCACTCGGCCAGCGAAGATTAGGGATTTTTAATTTTTTAAGAGCGGAGATAATATCATTGCTAACTCCATCGGAGTTAGGGATGGGAGAAGTATCTCCTTCATAAAATCCATCATAAACATAATGTCCTAGATGTTCGGCAATATGGCCGTAAATATTTTTATTGATTACCGGCCTCGCAGCTTCTTTATTTTGGGATATCGTATTTTGCCGGGCAAAAGCAATGTTGATTATAAAGAAAAATAATGCCGATAATGAAAATAATTTCAATAGGTTATTTTTAATTAAATGGCTAGTTATGAAATTCGAGTTATTTTTTTTTGCCATTTTTTTTAAAACAAATAGTCCAGGGTTAGTATTTAAAATACTTATTTCCAGCCATTCTGTGCAGGTACTAAATTCAAAAAGGAATTAAAGGATGCTGAATATTTTTTTGTATCCACTTTATAATAAAAGGCGCCTTTTTTTGAGCCTCGCTTATCTTTTTCTTTTAGCTTCATCAACAATTTGGTTGACAAAATTTTGCGACTAAAATTCCCCTTATCAAATTCTGTATTGTACACACACTGGTACAAATTTTGTAACTGAGGCATCGTGAATTTGGCAGGCAGCAATTCAAACAACAATGGGTGAAGTGCAGCATTGTAGCGCAACTTCTCCTTAGCCAATTCCACTATAGCAGTATGGTCAAAAATAAGCTGGGGGAGTTCGTTGATGGATACCCATGCAGGATGAAAATCTTTATTGATTTGCTTATTATATTTCTGAATATCAATCAATGCAAAGTAAGCAATCGAAATGGTCCGCTCCACTGTATCCCTGTCAATTGCAGAAAAGGTATGCAACTGTTCCATATACAACCCATCCAAACCAGTCAGTTGCTTCAAAATTCTTATTGCTGCATCTTCTGCACTTTCTGTCTGCTCCACAAAGCCACCCACCAAACTCCAATCACCTTTAAAGGGTGAAAAACTTCTTTGGATTACCATTAGTTTAAGATCCTGCCCATCAAAGCCAAAAATGATACAATCGACAGCAAGTAGAAAGCGCTTTTGTTGTGAATACCTTTTCATAAGTATCAATTTATTTCAGGCTCAGGCTATGCTTTAATACAAACTGAGCAACAATTAACGTATTATTTTAAATTTTAACCACAAATACTCTAGCTGTTTATTTATTAATCTGGTAGTATACCTCGTTCCAGCGCAGCTCATTTTTAAATTGGTTCAGATTGGTATGCTTTCCTATTAATGCAAATTCTATAGATGCCATGTCTGCAAAATCTTGCATATGGGCAGCAGTTAAGTTTTGGCTATAGCCAGTGTGATGTGCACCTCCTGCCAATATCCATGCTGCGCAGCCTGTTTTCATATCAGGATAAGGTTTCCATAAAACGCGAGCTACCGGCAGCTTGGGTAAATCATGTATTGGAGTAACTGCCTCTACCTCGTTAACGAGTAAACGAAAACGATTCCCCATATCAACCAATGAACCATTTAATGCAGTACCAGCCGCAGCATTGAATACTAGCCTTACAGGGTCTGCCTTGCCGCCAATTCCCAGCGGATGGATTTGACAAGAGGGTTTGCCAATTGCAATGGAAGGACATATTTCTAACATATGAGATCCCAACACCATCGAATTGGCAGGATCAAAATGATAGGTATAGTCTTCCATAAATGAATTGCCCCCAGGCAAGCCACTACCCATTACCTTCATGGCACGAACTAGGGCGGATGTCTTCCAATCACCCTCGCCACCAAAGCCATAACCACTTGCCATCAGCCGTTGTGTCGCGATCCCTGGTAATTGAGTCATTCCATGTAAGTCTTCAAAAGTATCGGTAAAGCCTTTGTAATCGCCTTCCTCCAAAAAAGTACGCATTCCAATTTCAATTTTAGCCGCATCCCTCAAAGAACTGTATTGTGCACCTCCTTTTTTCAAAGATGGCATCAGGGTATACTGGTCTTCATATTCACTAATCAACTTATCAATGGCAGCATCACTGGTTTGATTGATTACTGCAACCAAGTCACCGATACCATGCGTATTAACTGCAAATCCAAATTTATATTCTGCTTCCACCTTATCTCCATCGGTCACTGCTACAAAGCGCATATTATCGCCAAAGCGAACAAACTTTGCCCCTTGCCAATCGTTCCAGCCAGCAGCAGCACGGGACCATGTATTTAATTCTTTCGACACTTCTGGATCCTGCCAATGCCCCACCACCACTTTGCGATTCATCCTCATACGACTTAACATATAACCAAACTCCCGATCGCCATGAGCACTCTGATTTAAATTCATAAAATCCATGTCAATATCTTTCCAAGGTATATCCCGGTTAAACTGGGTATGCAAATGGCACAGAGGCTTCTTTAAAATCTTTAACCCGCTGATCCACATTTTTGCAGGTGAAAAAGTATGCATCCAGGCTATAATACCAATACAATTCTTTGCATTATTCGCTTCCATGCAAATACTATAAATCTCTTCCGTGCTTTTTACCGTAGGTTTAAATACCACCCTAACAGGTATTTGCGAATCATCATTCAATGAGCCGGCAATTGTTTGGGAATGCGCCGCTACTTGATTTAGTGTTTCTTCTCCATACAAGGACTGACTACCAGTTACAAACCATACTTCTAATGCTTTTAAATTTACCACCTCACTATTATTTTTAATTTGATCAACAATTATTTTACCATTCATTTAATGTATCCCCTTTCTAAATAAATAAAATCAGTCATCCTAGCCTTCGTTTTATTGTCCGTAATAACTTTCCGGCCCATGCTTACGCTCAAAATGTTTTTTTATCAGTGAATCCTGTAACCGGGGTGCTTGGGGGTTGATTTGCTCAGTAAGCAAAGCCATTTGTGCAATGGTTTCCAAAACGGCACTATTGTACACCGCTTTCTCCGGAGTTTTACCCCAAGTAAAAGGTGCATGATTCCCTACCAAAATCATTTCAATTTCTTCATAACTTAGGCCTCGCTGCTTCAATTCATTCATTATCTGAAATCCAGTTTGAAACTCATAATTCCCTTGTATCATTTCATCGTTCATAGGAGCTGCACAGGGTATATCAACGGTATTGTGATCGGCATGGGTAGTTCCAAATATGGGGATAGAACGCTGACTTTGCGCCCATGCGGTAGCATAAGTAGAGTGGGTATGAACTATCCCACCAATATTTTCCCAGTGCTTATACAACACTGCATGGGTAAGGGTATCAGACGAAGGGCGCAGTTCACCCTCTACTGTTTTTCCATCAAAATCAACAATTACCATTTTGGCTGGCGATAAATCTTCATAAGGAACACCACTGGGCTTTATAGCAAACACAGCTTTAGCCCTATCGGCAGCACTTACATTTCCAAATGTAAAAAGCACCAAACCCAATTTAGGCAACTGCATATTGCCAGCATAAGCCGCCTGTCGTATATCATCGTATTTACTCATATGGAAAATATATTATTTTAATTTATTAAAAACGAAAACTACCAAAATATCGTTCCTAACGGGACTGCCTATCCATTTTATTTAGGTAGTAGTATGCGTAAGGTCATATTTAGCTTGCCCCACAAAAATCCTAATCAGCTAAACGCTAAATACCCTCTTCAATAAATCCCCCAAACTGCTGGTAACGGTCGTAACGCTTTTTGTAGATCGCCACCCTTGCTGGATGAGGGAAATATTCCGCATCAAATCCCTGCCCCATTGCAACCATAGCATCTTCCACTCTATCATAAATACCAGCCGCCGTAGCAGCAAACATGGCCGCACCCAATGCACAGGTCTGTTCGGATTTGTGGATACGGATTGGCATCCCAATCACATCTGCCATCATCTGCATAATGAAAGGTGATTTTTTTGCTACTCCTCCAATACCAATCAATCCCTTTACAGGAACACCCTGCTCAGTAAAACGATCTACAATAGCTTTTGCACCAAAACAGGTTGACTCTGCAATAGCTCTGAATAT
>CANJDY010000212.1 GCA_947472635.1 Chitinophagaceae bacterium | reverse complement strand
GAATCCACTTTTCCTTATTTCTTCCCTTGCACTACCTACATGGTAAGTTACATCCACATGTACGATGGGGTCGCTATTATCTTCATTTACAACAAGTGTAAGTCCATTAGGGAAAATGTATTTCTCATAAGGGATGACCAACTCATTTCCTTTTTTTACAATTTTTTCAACCAATCGGGCCTGGCTAAAAGCGGAATTAACTAAGAGGCAAATAGCCCCAACAAAAAAAATTATTTTTCTCATAATGGTATTATTTAAACTCAATTTACCGGAAATAGGCTGATTTCGATAAACCATTCATCATATTAAAATATTGCTCATTTATATAATCTAGGGGGGCAAAATCAACCTGTAGTTATTGGCTTAAGTATTTCTTCTGTCTATTTAATAGTAACTGTGGATTACTATGTCAGGAATTCAAAAAAATGGGTCATTGCTTTTCAATCTCAAGCCGACGAAGCCTTTTGGGCTAACCGTTTAACTAACCAGCCTTCCCGGGTATTGTTCCAATGCTTTTTCCAAACAATCCATGGCAGTATTGATTGCATCAACATTTAAAACGTATGCAAACCTTACTTCTTGCTTTCCTAGGCCAGGAGTACTATAAAAGCCACCTGCTGGGGCAAGCATGATTGTTTGCTCATTATGGGAAAAGGATTCTAATAGCCATTGGCAAAAAATTTCGGCATCATCTATGGGTAATTGGGCGATGGTATAAAAAGCACCTCCTGGGTTGGGGCAAAATACGCCGGGTATTGCATTCAGTCTACCTACAATCGTATCCCTTCTTTTTTTGTATTCAGCCTTGGTGTCGTCAAAATAATTATCGGGCAAATCTACAGCAGCCTCTCCCAATATCTGTGCAAAGCCTGGAGGGCTCAGCCTGGCTTGTGCAAATTTCATAACAGAATTCAACACCGCCTTGTTTTTGGTAATCAATGCACCTATCCTGCCTCCACAGGCACTATATCTTTTACTAATTGAATCCATTAAAACAATATGGTCATCCACGCCAGTCAATGTCATAAAACTGGTATGGGTACCCTCGTAGCAAAACTCACGGTAAGCCTCATCCGCAAATAAGTAGAGCTTGTGCTTTATGATCAGTTGCTTTAATATTTCCATCTCTTCCTTACTATATAAATATCCTGTAGGATTGTTGGGATTGCAAATTAGAATGCCCTTTGTTTTTGGCGTGATGGCTTTTTCAAATTCTTCTATCGGCGGAAGGGAAAAGCCTGTTTCGATGGTAGAAGTAATCGGGTGAACGACTACACCAACCTCTACGGCGAAGGCATTATAGTTGGCATAAAAAGGTTCAGGGATGATGATTTCATCGCCTGGGTCCATACAGGCCATTAATCCAAATAAAATGGCTTCGCTAGCACCGGTGGTAATGATAATTTCGTCAGTAGTAATCTGGATACCAGATTTTGCATAATAGCCGGTTAGTTTTTTACGGTAGCTCTCATTACCCGCACTATGGCTATATTCTAGTATTTTAAAAGTACTATTTCTTACTGCGTCCAGTGTTTGTTTGGGCGTCTCTATATCTGGCTGACCAATATTGAGGTGAAATACATGGATACCCTTTTTTTGAGCAGCTTCTGCAAAAGGCACTAATTTTCGAATTGGAGAGGTTGGCATAATATGCCCACGATGGCTAATGGATAACATGTTGCAAATATAATGATGAATATCGTGCGACGCAAGATGAAAGCATACTGATTTTTGATTCACATTCCGGCGGGGTAGCTTGGGGTCATTTTTTTGTAAATATTATTTATTTTATTCATTCGAATTGCCCTGTAATGAATGAAATGCGGAGTGAAATTTCGAATGAATTGGTAAGCTAGTTGACCTTACAAATAATTGCCTAGCTCCATCTGTAGCCTCTTAAAAAATCGGCGATTGCTATTTTCTTTTTTCCTTCCAGTTGGAGCTCTAGTAAAGAGATATATCCATTGCTGCCCGCAAAATGCAAAAAGGTTTTTTTATCAGTTTCAAATTCGCCGGCGGCAACGGTTGGTTGGATATTTATTTTTTTTGCCTTAAATAGCTTCACTTTTTTACCTTCTAAAAAAGAAAATGCAGTTGGGTATGGCGAAAGCCCCCTGATTAAATTAAATATTTCCGCTATCGGTTTATTCCAATCGATCTGGCAAGAAGCGGTAAAAATTTTGGGGGCAGTTTTCAATTCAGTCCCCTTTGATTCATTCTTGCTTATTTGAGGGGATTCCATCAACTCTCCATCAGACAGACCTTTCACTGTTTGTAGTAAAAGTTCAGCTCCGATGTTTTTCATCTTATCATGTAAATCCCCGGCAGTT
Organism: Chitinophagaceae bacterium; assembly: GCA_947472635.1. Next base: position 3,080 of record CANJDY010000212.1, on the reverse strand, counting down.
TCCTCCTCTTCGATGGGAATGGTAGCGGTTAATAAAATATCTCCTGTATCTATTTCATGTTGTAATTTAAAAGTGGTAACACCTGTAAATTTTTCTCCACGAATGATGGCCCAGTTAATGGGGGCAGCGCCACGATATTGCGGTAACAAGGATCCATGTAAATTAACAGTACCCATGGGGGGCATATTCCAAACCAGCTCGGGCAACATTCGGAATGCCACCACAATTTGAAGGTCTGCATGTAAGTTTGTAAGCTGTTCCAAAAAGTCTGAACCTTTTAATTTTTCTGGTTGTAATATGAGTAGACCATGTTCCGAAGCATATTGTTTGACAGCGCTTTGTTGCAATTGCATACCCCGTCCGGCAGCCTTATCGGGTGCTGTAACTACGCCTACAATATTGCATCCCGCTTGCAGCAGTTTGTCTAAGGAGGCAACTGCAAATTCGGGCGTTCCCATAAAAACAATTCGTATAGACTTAAAGTTTTCCATCCTAGCAAAGTTAGCTTCAATTTAATGATTCAAAGGAGTCGATGGGATTGTTTTCATTGGGAAACAAAGTCTTTGTATAATAAGTACTTTTTTCTGATTGCTTTAAAATTGCTTAATGCTGGTTCCCAGCTACTTCTTATAGTGGATTCAGTTGCATGCTGTTTTACCTGTTCCATCAATAGGCCATTGCCTGCCAAATGATTAAAAAAGTTATTTTTCAAAAAGAAACTATCCTTGCCAGGGAATAATTGATAGGCATCCAGTAAATATTTTAGCTGGAGGGTATTGCCTAATTTTTTCAAAATGGCTTCGTTGTTTCCAGCAATATACCAGCCATAACATTTTTGATAGAAGCATTTGCTGTTTTTTGCTCCTGCCGTTGGTTTTGGGGTAAAAGAATATAAATTGTCGGGCAGTAAGGGATGCCCAAAAATTTGAAAAGGAGCTTCCGTACCTCTTCCCTCGCTGAGCAGTGTTCCCTCAAAAAAACAAGTGGAAGGGTAGAGGTAGATGGCTTGCATCGTCTTCAGGTTGGGGGAAGGGGGAATTGGTAAAATATATTTACTATTGTGATCATAGTTTTTGCAAGGTATCACCCTGAGTTGAAAAACTTTGTCGGTAGAACTATTCGGGGGTAGTGGGTTGGTATAAGCTGCATTTGCCTTTGGTGACAGCCATTTTTCACCTGCTAACAGTAAAGCGTATTCGCCCACTGTCATACCATACACTACAGGGATTGGTTGCATGCCTATAAAACTTTTAAATTGCCTGTCTAGCACTGGGCCGTCCACATAGAATCCATTAGGGTTTGGCCGGTCGAGGATTAGTAAAGGGACATTGTTTTCTAGTGCTGCTTCTAGATAATATTCTAGCGATGATATAAAAGTATAAAAGCGCACACCCACATCCTGGATGTCGAACAGTAGTATATCTACGTCAGAAAAGTCTTCGGGTGTTGGTTTTTTGTGTTTGCCAAATAAACTAATAACGGGAAGCCCTGTTTTTTTATCCTTCATATCCCCTACTTGTTCTCCGGCATCGGCATCTCCTCGAAAGCCATGTTCGGGTCCAAAGATCTTTATTACCTTGATGCCGCATTTTATAAGGGTATCTACGAGATGGCTATTGTTGACCATACTAGTTTGGTTGGCGAAAACGGCTACCGACTTGCCCTTCAGTAAGGGAAGATAGGTTTCCAGCCTTTCGGCTCCAGGGACAATAGTAGTTTTATCTGCTGCTGCCTGTTTTTGGAGATTCTTATTGACTTGAGGGGGCAGTTGAGAAAATAGCTGGTTGCCAGTTAAAATAACGACTGCTGATAAAAGGAATGGTAAAATCTTCATATTTCAAAGTTCCGGAAAGTTTTTCATTATCTAGGAGATGACATCTTTTTATAAAAAGATGTCATCTCTTGGAGAAATAAAACGCTCCAATTGATTGGGTAATCACTTCGAATGTTTTAATTTGCCAAAAAATGTTCTTTTTAACTTAAGAAGAAGGCCATTTTATCGTAAACTTTACCTTTCTCCTTTTCAGGCCTAGTTGCCGGAGGGGAAAGGGATTAAAAAATTAAGCAATGGGACAAGTTAAAGAAGGGGATGTTGTAAGGGTACATTACACAGGTAAATTAGTAAATGGAGAGCAGTTTGACTCTTCGGTAGGCAGAGAACCGCTGGAGTTTACTGTTGGTGCAGGTATGATGATCAAAGGTTTTGATTCTGCCATGCCTGGAATGGCCATTGGCGAAAAAAAGACCATCAATATTGCTCCGGAAGATGGCTATGGAGAAAAATCTGCAGATGCCATCATTGAATTTCCAAAAGAAAATGTTCCAGAAGATATGAAACTGGAACCCGGAATGACATTAACCTTAAGCAACCAGGCAGGTCAGCCCGTGCCGGTAATAGTAGTAGAAGTTAAAGAAGAAGTAATCATCTTGGATGCCAATCATTTTTTGGCTGGACAGGAATTGGTATTTGATATTGAATTGGTGGAAATCCTTTAACCCATTGTGGTTTATCTGATAAGGGATAATTTTAATCGATTTGGCCGAAAGCTGGTTGTTTAGCTTACAACCGTTTGACCAATACTGACCAACAGTGACTAGTTGAAATATTTTCAACTAGTCACTGTTGGTTATCAAAACCTTGTAAGTATGATTGAAATTACTGAAAGCAGTGTTGCAGAAAGGTTGATACGCTATGTACAGCTAGATACGCAAAGTGACCCTTTGGGAAATACTTTCCCCACTACAGAAAAGCAGAAGGAACTTAGTAAACTATTACTGAGCGAGCTTATCAGTATGGGTATATCCAATGCTGAAACTGACGCATTCGGTTACGTATATGCGACCATTCCATCAACTAGTAACAAGACGACCATTCCGGCAATTTGTTTTTGTAGTCATGTAGACACCGCACCGGATTGTAGTGGCACTGATGTTAAGCCCATTCATCATTTACATTATGACGGCAAAGACATTGTACTTCCTGATGATACTAGTCAGGTACTAAGCATACATCATTCACCTTATCTTAAGCAGCACATCGGTCATAGTATCATTACGGCAAGTGGATTGACTTTACTGGG
>CANJDY010000211.1 GCA_947472635.1 Chitinophagaceae bacterium | reverse complement strand
CTTTATTTTCCATGCAAGGACCATCCTAGCGACGAACCAAATGAAGGGGTAGACATGTTGATTACTGTACCAGAAAATTTAGTGGTTGCAGGCCCCGGTTTATTAAAAAATGTCATCCAAAAGAAAAATAAAAAAACATATCACTGGAAAACAAATTATACCATCAGTAATTACTGTGTAGTATTTAATATTGGAAAATTTAAGGTGGTGAGCAAAGACTATACTACTGTTGATGGAAATGTAGTTCCGATTCAATATTATGTGTTGGAAGAAGATACCGCAAATGCAGCAAAAATAATTGAACTCAAAATAAGAGACTCCAAAGTACTAGAAAAATATTTTGGCGAGTATCCCTGGGTAAAAGAAAAAATTGGCATTTGCGAAGTTCCCAATTCGGGCATGGAACACCAAACGATGATTACTTATGCCAATAAATTTGTTTACTCAAAGATTGGCGGGCAAGATTATTCATCCAATTTATTTCATGAATACGCTCATGAGTGGTGGGCAAATAAAGTAACCAATAAAGATTGGGCACATATGTGGATTCAGGAAGGAATTACCACTTTTGCAGAAACACTGATCTATTTAGAATTAGGGGGGCAAGCGGCTTACGATGAAATTATTAACCGGCATAAAAGATCGATACGCAATAAAAAACCAATGGTTGGTGGAGATGAACTGTCCGAAAATGAAACGTATGCCGGAAATGACATCTATTCAAAAGGATCTTTTTTTATGCATAGTTTACGCTATGTTTTAGGAGACGGTATGTTTTTCCCTATATTAAAAAAATTAGCAACAGACCCTAGATACACCTATGATAATTTTGTAACAACTAAAGATGTTGAACAATTGTTCAGCACGGAATCCAAACAAAATTTAAAACCTTTTTTTGATTTTTATACTCGAACTAATGATGTGTTAGATATTTCAGTAAAAGAAATCGGCTATCAAAAATATCTGATAAAAGTGGAGAACTTCTTTATGCCATTGCCTTTTGATATTGGGAGCTCTTCGGGAATCGAAAAAATGGTAATCAATAAAGAGGGGGTAACTGTTACAAGTAATTATGCTCCAATTGTAGATGCAAAAGGATATTATTTAAAAAAAATAACCATACAATAATGAAATACAAACAATTTATTTTAGCGTTTTTTTTTAGTGTAGTTGCAACGTATAGTTTTGCTGATACCTACCCCCGTAATTATTCTTTAGACGTTTTACACTATGTCTTTGAATTGAAATTATCTGACAATACAGATGAGATTATTGGTACTACTTCTATTACAATTTTATGTAAGACCAATGATACCAAACAGATTCGACTTGATTTTATCAATAAAACGGAGCAGCGATTAGATAAAGGAATGATAGTAGAATCGGTTACCTACAACAATACAAATGCCAATTTTATTCACAAAAGCGATGTGCTTTTGATTCAATTGCCTAGTTCTCCTGAAAAAAACAGTACAATTACTTTTGTTATTCATTATAAGGGAATTCCTGCAGGCGGCTTAAGAATTGGACCAACTAAGTATGGCGATCGGAGTTTTTTTAATGAAAACTGGCCCAATACTGCCCGTCATTGGTTACCCACGGTAGATCATCCATACGACAAAGCTACCAGTGAGTTTATTGTAACAGCTCCCGCCAAATACAAAGTAGTTTCTAATGGTCTTTTGCTAGAAGAATCCCTATTGGATAAAGAAAATAAATTAACCCATTGGAAACAGTCCGTGCCTGTATCCAGTTGGCTATTCGTTTTGGGGGTGGCTGAATTTGCTGTACAAAATGTAGGTAGATTTGATGGTAAGGAAATACAAACTTGGGTTTATCCCAAGGATAGGGAAAAAGGGTTTGTTGATTTTGCCCAGCCCACAAAAAAGGTATTGGAATTCTATTCAGATTATGTGGGTCCTTATGCTTATGAAAAATTAGCCAATATTCAGTCTCCAAGTGTAAGCGGTGGAATGGAAACATCTTCTGCCATTTTCTATGCAGAAAATCTTGTTACTGGAAAATATGAAAATAGATTAAGGAATGTGGTCATTCACGAAATAGCACATCAATGGTTTGGAAATGCTATAACGGAAAGTAGTTGGGATGATGCCTGGCTAAGTGAGGGGTTCGCTACTTTTTTCACCTTGCTCTATCAAGAGAATGCCTATGGGCACGAGGAGTTTGAAAAAGGTATAAAAAATGCTAGAAAATCAGTATTTAATTTCGAAAAAAAGGATTCAACTTTCAGTGTTGTTAGTAATCGGTCTGCTGAAATTGGACCAGTTACTAGTGGGATTACTTATCAAAAAGGCGCCTGGTTTTTACATATGCTAAGAGAGAAAATTGGCCACGAAAATTTTAAAAATGGAATACAGGCATACTATAAAAAGTATTTTAATGCGAATGCTACTACCACTAACTTTAAGGAAGAAATGGAAATGGCTTCTAAACAAAACCTAACTACTTTTTTCAATCAATGGTTATATAAATCCGATAAATTGAAAATTTCAGCTCATTGGGTATATGATGCTAGTTCACAACAAATAATACTGAGCCTTAACCAATCACAGTATACTGGATTAGTATTTGATTTTCCAATAGAAGTAGAGGTTTTTAATGCGGAAACCAATAGTTCAGAAATTTTTAAATTTCAGGTAAATACTAAAGAATCAATTATCCCTATTAAGTATAATAAAATCCCTAGTTCAATAAAACTTGATCCTAGAACGATTTTACTAGCTGAAATTGAAATGAAATAAATTAGGCGAAATCTTATAATTAAATTTAAACATATAAAATGGTTACAATTATTTGGATTGGCTTAATTCTTTTTTTAATTTGGTTTATCTATTTTTTTGCTAAAGATATTTGGTTACACAAAAAACATTTAGGAAATGCAAGTTGGATAAAAACTGGTATCATTGGTTTTTTGGTGAATTTTTTTGATGTACTCGGTATCGGTGCGTTTGCTCCACAAACAGCTTTGTTAAAGTTTACTAAACAAACACCTGATAGGTTAATTCCTGGCACGATGAACGTTGCAAATACAATTGCTGTGTTGATACAAGCCATCATTTTTATAAAATTGGTTGAAGTAGATCCGTTAACCCTTTTGATTATGTTTGTTACAGCTACTATTGGCGCAACAATCGGTGCAGGTTTTGTATCTAAACTGTCTGAAAATAAAATAAGACTCACTATGAGTATTGCATTATTGATTACAGCAGGTTTTATGTTTGCTAATAAAATGCATTGGATACAAGGACAAGGGAATGAAATTGGTCTTCATGGGTGGAAATTATTACTTGCAGCTGTTGTTAACTTTATCCTTGGGGCTATGATGACTGTTGGTGTTGGGCTTTATGCACCTTGTATGGCGATGGTTTATTTGTTGGGCTTATCACCTCAAGTTGCCTTTCCAATAATGATGGGATCTTGTGCATTTTTAATGCCTCCAGCTTCTTTCAAATTTATTAAAGCGGGTGCCTATCATAGAAAAGCTGCCCTGGGTATGGCCATACCCAGTATTATTGCCGTTTTAATTGCTGCATTTATTGTACAATCGCTGCCTTTAGATACACTTAGGTGGGTTGTGTTAATTATCGTATTATATACCTCTATGAGTATGTTATACAGTGTATATAAAAAATAGCAATATAGTTATTCAGCCATTTTTTGTGTAGAAAAGACATGGACTTGTTTGGGATACAGCTTGCAAATGTGTATGCTTTAAAAGAATGGTTCTTTGTAAAATTTTTTCCATATCCACAAAATATAATTAATAGGTTCTGTTTTTAATAAATAGGGTACTTATTCTATAGTAATTTAAGTGCCCATTCGACTAATTTTTTTTCATATTTTATAGAAATAATAGCGATAATTGATTAATAGGATATTAGGTTCATTGACTTTGCATATTTTAATCAGTTTCTTACAATTTTTAGGCTATGTGTAATATTATTGATCATTAGTTGTTATATTAGTATAATTAAATCTAATTGCTGTGAATATATTACAATTTACGATTCCTGTGCCGGGAGACCGTAACATTACTATAAAGGAAGAAAAAAGCCAATATTTTTATCCCAAGCTTCATAGGCATGATGAAATTCAGCTTACCTGGATTCAGAAGGGAGAGGGTACATTGGTTGTTAATCATGATATTTTCGCTTTCCATTCCAATCAAATTTTTTGTATAGGTGCCAATCAGCCTCATGTATTTAAAAGTTCTCCTGCATATTTTAGTCCGAATTGCAAGCATAAAATCTTGGCCCGCACTATATTTTTCAATCCTAATGGGAAATTAAAATCCTTATTTGAATTAGCTGAATTTAAAGCGGTTAACCAATTGCTTTTGAAATTTAACTCCGGTTTTTTAATTCCTGATAATCATGTTAAAGAATTTTCTTCACTAATCAAAAATATTTTCCTCCAGTCTGATACCCAACAGATGTTAAGTTTTATTGAGCTTTTACTTAAAATGTCGAATTTAAAAGACTTGCAAAAGTTTTCAAATAAGGATGAAATTTCTAAAGTGAGTGAGTATGATGGAATTCGAATCAGTAATATTTATCATTATATTATGATGAATTATCACAATCAATTGTCTTTGGAGCAAATAGCCAAAGAAGCTAATATGACACCCCAGGCATTTTGCAGTTACTTTAAAAAAAGAACGTTAAAAACTTTCATAACCTTCCTTAATGAAGTAAGAATCAATGAAGCATGTCACAGGCTAACTCAAAATGATTTTGATGGTATTGCAGAGGTTGGATTTAATTGTGGATTCAATACGATAACTCATTTCAACAGGGTCTTTAAGTCAATAATAGGGAAGTCCCCAACTGATTACCGTAATAATTACCTTGGTTTTGTTAATTCAGATGGATAAATTATTTTCTCTTGCTATCGTTCTAGAATTGCTATTATATTTTACAAAATAATCAAATCGGCTAATTGTAGGTTCATCAATGGGATTTTTCATTTTTTAATTAGTCAACTAATCAAATGCTTTTTTTATTGCCTTATTCTAGCGAGAATAGGTTTGTAACTTTTTCCATTATTTTTATCTGAATAAAAGTAATGACTACAATTTAATTTGAATATTATGAGTGTTAATAGGTTTGTTTGTATTGATGCCCATACTTGCGGTAATCCAGTACGGTTAATCAAAGAAGGTCATCCTGTTCTTATCGGTAAGGACATGAGTGAAAAAAGGCAACATTTTATTCGTGAATTTGATTGGATCCGCAAAGGAATTATGTTTGAGCCTCGTGGTCATGATATGATGAGCGGAAGTATTTTATATCCACCCCATGACGCTCAAAATGATGTTGCTGTTTTATTTATTGAAACAAGTGGTTGTCTACCTATGTGTGGGCATGGTACTATTGGTACCATAACTATTGCGATTGAAAAAAAACTAATTCTACCT